>JBAQJG010000400.1:0-5051 GCA_049300145.1 Chthoniobacterales bacterium
TCACGATCGCAGACTGGCAAAAATATTTGCCGCCCGGCGAGGCGAAGCGGGCTGCACAGACGTTCGGAACCCAGTGGCAGGGCAAGTTATGATCGACATCCTACTTCGTGATTTGCGGCAACCGGAATACATCCATGTCTTGATCAATCCGTTGCCAATTTACGGATTGCTCATGGGTTGGATCGGACTCGTCATTGCTTTTCTTTTAAAGAGCCGCCACGCCCAACTCACAACATTAGCGCTCGTGCTCATCAGTTCGGTCTTGGCCTGGCCGGTGTATGAATTTGGCGAACAAGCTTACGACCGGGTTCAGTCGATGACCGACTCCGATGGGCAAGCCTGGCTCGATGAGCATAAGGACCGCGGGGAGGACCTCATCTACATTTTTTATGCGCTCGCGGTCTTGAGCGCAATTGCGATCGCGGCGCCCATTAAATGGCCAAAATCTTCTATGCCCCTCGTGATCGCGGTGATTTTGCTTGGCGCTGTGACCTTGGGAGCCGGTGGCTATATCGCCTACGCCGGTGGCAAGATTCGCCACCGCGAATTTCGAAACGAACCGCCACCGCCTAGAAGGGCAGAGACGCAACACTAGCTCGACAACTGCTCCGTTGGATGGTTGAAGAGTTGAAGGGGTAAGCGTGTCGTTGCCGAAGCGTCGGTTGTAGCGTTTCATCGCTTCATCGCTTTGACGGATTCCATCATGACTTCCGAGTTAGATCGGGTGGAGCACGAAATCGAAAGCCACAGTGTTGCCCTTAAGAAGCCCTTGGGCCTGCGCGATCTCGTTCTCACCCAAATTCTCTTTGTCGTCGGCTCAAGCTGGGTCGGCACGGCCGCGAAGCTTGGGCCTTCGCATCTCTTCTTTTGGCTCCTCGCGATTGTGCTTTTCTACATTCCGCAAGCAGCGGTCGTGATTTATTTGAATCGCCTGATGCCACTAGAAGGCGGGCTGTATCAATGGGCCAAACTTGGGTTCAACGAGTTCGTTGGTTTCATCGTAGCCTGGAACCTCTGGCTGCTCTCAATCACCGTGATCGCGTTGGGCGGAATGTTCGTCACGACCAATCTCTCCTACGCCCTCGGAGAAGCCGCAGCCTGGATGCCGAACAGCAAATGGTGCGTCTCGATGATTAGTTGCGCACTTGTCGCCGGTCTCGGCTGGACGGGTATTCGCGGCTTGTCGTTAGGCAAATGGGTCCACAACATCGGTGCGTTCGCCATGCTCCTGGTTTACGGCACTCTGATTGCTTTGCCGTTCGTCAGTCTCGCGCGCGGCGAGCTAAAACAATATCAGCCGCTCCAGATTATCGCGCCGACGATATCGATCTTTTACTGCTTCAATATTTTCAGCAAACTGGCGGTCGGTGGGCTGAGCGGATTTGAGTACGTCGCTATTCTGGCCGGCGAAACGCGCGCCCCGGCGCGCGATATCGGCCGCTCCGTCATCATCGCCTCTCCCGTCATCGCGGTAATGTTCATCCTGGGCACCAGCTCGGTTTTAGCATTCATCGGAAACAATCAAATCGATCTTATCGGCCCCGTGCCGCAAACACTGCGGCTGGGCCTGCGTTCCTTTCCGATCGCCGGCGCAATCGCTTCCGTGGGGATTCTGTTGATGACCGTGCGATCGATTTCATCGACGAGCGTTCATCTGACCGGCAGCTCGCGTCTCCCCATGGTTGCAGGCTGGGATCAGCTTTTGCCAGGTTGGTTCTCGCGTTTACATCCGCGATACAAGACGCCAATCAACTCGATCATCTTCGTCGGTGCACTCACACTGGCGATCGCGATTGCGAGCCAGGTCGGCGCCGGAATCCAGGAAGCATTTCAATTGGTGGACAACGCCGCCAACGTTTTCTATGGAATCGTTTATCTCGTCCTCTTCGCCATTCCGATCGCAGGCGCGGGCGCGATTCGTTCCGGCGCGCCAATTTGGCTGCGCGTCGCCGCGTTCTGCGGCTTTGCCGTTTCCTTGCTCGCGGTTTGCTTCACGGTCTATCCGATCATCGACGTGCCGAGTCGGCTAATTTTCGCGGCAAGGATTATTGGCGTGAGCGTTATCGCGAACGTGGTCGGCGTGACGATCTTTGTGCTCGCCAAGAGACGACGCGACGCTGTCAGGTAGTGCAGTTCTGTGCAACCCAGCTCAAGTATTCCGGCAAGCCCTTGTCGATCTTGCAGGAAATAATTTCCGGGACGTCGTACGGATGGAGCGAGCGCAATGTGCTTTCGAACTTGGCGTAGCACGCGGCATCGAGTTTAAAAATGGCGAGCGCTTCATCACTCGATTCCACTTTGCCCTGCCAGCGATAAATTGAATGAATCTTCGGAATGATGTTGCCGCACGCCACCAGGCGAAAATCGACAATTTCTCCTACAATTTTGCGCGCTACCTCTGCGTCCGGAAAAGTGCAGAACGCGATGAGAACTTCCATTCGTTAGGCTGAAACGAGCGCCTCACTCCGGCTCAGCGCCTCGCTTCGGCAAATCCACCCGCCGCCAATCACAACATCGTCGTCATACAAAACGGCTGCCTGTCCCGGCGTGACCGCGCGCTGCGGCTCATGCAATCGAATGCGCGCACGATTAGAATCGAGCGGTGTGAGCGTCGCGCGTGTCCCGGGATGGCTGTAGCGAATTTTCACTGTCACTTCGCAAGGGCTGTCGATCTTGTCGCGGCTCGACCAATTCACACGATCGATTTCGAATTCATCGCAAATCAAATCGTCCGCGTCGCCGACAATGACGCGATTTGTTTCTGGATCGAGGTCGACGACGTAACGCGGCCGTGGTGAGCCGCCGGGAAGTCCTTTGCGTTGCCCGATGGTGAAAAACTCGATCCCTTCGTGTTCGCCTACGAAATTTCCATCGACATCGTAAATCTCGCCGCGACGAAATTCGTTCTCGCCCAGGTACGAACGGAGGAATGCCTTGTAATCATTTCCCGGCACAAAGCAAATTTCCTGGCTGTCGATCTTGTCCGCGACTTTCAAGGCTAACGAGCGTGCGATCTCACGGATTTGCGGCTTCGACATGGTGCCGAGAGGAGTGAGCGCGCCGCGCAACTGCGGCTGCCGCAAACTGAACAGGAAATATGATTGATCTTTGCGAGGATCGACACCCTTACGCAGAACGGCGCGATCGGCATGATGCTCGATGATCGCGTAATGCCCGGTCGCGATGTAATCGCAGCCGAGCGCTTGCGCTTTGCTCCAGAGATTGCCGAACTTGAGTTTTTCGTTGCACATTACGCATGGGTTCGGCGTCCGCCCGGCCTGGTATTCGCTCGAGAAATAATCGATCACCAGCCGTTCGAACTGATCGGCTTCATCGACCACATAATGGGGAATGCCTAACGAGTGCGCGACCGAGCGCGCATCCGCCACCGCTTGCGGGCCGCAGCACTTGTCCTCCGCGCGCGAGATGCAATCCTGCGGCCAGACTTTCATCGTCACGCCGATGACGTCGTAACCTTGCTCGCGTAACAAATATCCAGCGATGCTCGAGTCCACGCCTCCGCTCATTCCCAGGAGAACACGTTGCTTGTCGATGCTCATTAAACCGGAGAACTTCGATGAATCGCCAATTCAGTCAACGTATCTGCTGTAGCGGCGCTCTGTCAGCGTCGCATTATTCGTCCGACGGTCACAGACCGCCGCTACAGTTTCACCGGAACACTGATGAACCTACTCCCGCGCAGCGTGAATCGCCACGGATGGTGCGCCGACCGCGTGATACCGATCCGCGGATCGGCATCAACATCGACAATCGCATTCGAATCGTGAGCAAAGCAATGGCGCCGCTCCGCGCATAAATCCATTTCGTGATGTCGAGCCGTGATATCGAGCGCCTGCGTCAATTTCCCCGGGCCGGAGCAAAGACGTTTCTCCTCCTCAACGCCGCGCCTTTTTTTCATTAGCTCGATGCCACGCACCGGCTCCACCGCACGAATCAAAACGAAACCGCTCTCTTTCCCTTTGACCAGGACGTTCAACATCCAGTGTGCGCCATAACTAAAGTAAACATAAGCTGCGCCTGCTTCGTTTCGCTCAATAAAACTACGCGCGCTGGGGCGGGAAAATGTATGGGAGGCTTCGTCGTTCTCCGCCAAATATGCTTCCGTCTCTACCACGGTCCCTGCGCATTTTCCCCAAATGAGCTTCGCGTCAATAAGTTCGCGCGCGCACGTGAGTGGGTCGCGCCGGAAGAATGTACGGCGAATGAGTTGTTCTTTCATGGCTCGCTCACACCTTCCGCCAACGGAGACCGCGTCAGACGACTTCGTCAAAAGCCTTGTCCTGGGTAATAAACCCGCAGCGTTACGTCGCACGCGACCGGTTTGCCGTCACGAAACGCGGGAATAAACTTGGCTTTGTTAAAATCGGCCAGAGCGGCGTCTGCAAAACCGCTGAAAGGCGGTTTCTCGGAGTGCATTTTCGCCTCCTGAAGATTGCCGGTCGCGTCAATCTTTAGCTCAAGCTCCACAACGCCATCCAGTGGAACCGGCGCATCCTCCTGCGGAGGATAATGGAATCCCTTAAACTCTGACTCCGGCCCGAAAAAAGGCTGCGGCCCAATGAAGTCGTGCCCCTGTTTTATCTCCTCGGCTTCCTGATTAGAGAAAATGCGCAGTCGCGGCCTTCCATCGACGACCGCGAAGGTGAGCGTGGCGTAATAGATCGCGTCCACGGGTCGATGATTATAAACAGCCGGAATAAACCTTGGGTCGGACGCTCGCAAGAGGCTCTTCTGAAGTTCTGCTCTGAGTAAATCTGAGTCCGGCGTGGCGCGATACACGCCGCTCCATTCCACCTCGCCGTTTTTCTTCACCGAGCAGATGAACATGAGGAGCGCATCCTTTTGACCTTTCTTCATCAGCTCCTGCGTGTCGATGCGATTGATCAATGAGTTTGGCCCCGTGCCGAGCAAGATTGGCCGATACATCGGCAATTCAGTCGTCTCCGCGGAAGGAACCTCAGTCGTCTGCGACCGGGCAGGATCGACAACCGACAACAAAATGAGCAGCGAAAGTTCGAGTGCGCGCACGG
>JBAQJG010000401.1:0-2580 GCA_049300145.1 Chthoniobacterales bacterium
TCGATTCGTTGCTCCATAGGTTCACTTTTCTTCCACGGCATGCCAAGGTTTTTACCTCACCACACCTTCCAAAAGTGTTACCTATGTATTGAACCTATTGTGTTACCTTTGTTCTGAACCTGCACCCGGGGCTTTGGAGGCGACGGCGGTGGCGGAGGCGGATTGAGAATTTGCATTACCTCCTGCAAAACTTGCACGATGGCCGACTCGTGTACGTCCAATCGCGCGGTAAGCTTTTTCTCAGGTCCAGCCAGCTTCCGCGCAAGCTCGGGATTGCCGCGAAGCGCTTCGCGCATTTTGACGAAAGCACGGATGACGAAAACGCTCATTTGAACGGCGCGCCTACTGCGAAGAACGTTTGCTGCCTGTAACGCACCGTGTTCAGTAAACGCGTACGGCCGGTATGCCGCGCCGCGGTGCTTGCCCGAACTCATCGCAATTTGCGATGAGTTCTCGCGCTTTGACATCGCAATTTGCGATCTCAAAGAATCGAACTCCTCACGCGTGAGTTGAAACATAAATCCGGCGGGAAACGATGTCGATTGCGTTTGATCGCTTCATTAAAGCGGAACGTCGGGACCCTGTAGATTTTTGCGAGATCGCGATCCAGCAAGACGCGCGTGCCTCGGATCGTACGGATCATTCCGTCAATCTGCTCGATTGGGATCAATGATTTAGGTTTCCTCGGCATTGGCGACAAAGATTATCCAGAAACTCTCGCCGTGAGAAGGGGCAAGGATTGGGAGGAGTCGTTATTGGTTAATGGGCAAACGAGCGAATTTTTTCGTTCGCAGATTTAGTGTAGTGTTGCCGCGGCAAACATGGGCTACGGACTGCGGCGCGATAAGGTCGAGGGCGGAAGCGGTGGCAAGCGCGGGCACTCGAACATGGTGCATTGGGAATACACGGAGGAACTTAAGCAGCGGTCGCGCAAGGCGCGGCGACGGGCGGCCAAGGCTCTTGAACGTGAGGCGAGGCAGGCGCGTGAGTGGATTATTGGCGGAAATCCCCGGGTTTAAGGCCGGCGCCTTGCTCCCACTCGCGAATCTCTTGCTCATCAGCGACGGCGCGTCGCAAATCGATGAATGTTTTCTTATCGTCCCAACCCTGCTTCTGCGGTTTGCATAAGCCGCAGGCGCGCCGCTTCGGCACACGATAACGGCGTTGAGTGAACCTAGTTTTCAATGGACTCGAATTATTCGGTCAGCTCTGGGACCTGCTCGTCTTCGTATTTCTCGATGAGGACGCCGAGTACGTCCATCAGTGAAGCGAGCGGATGATTTTCGTCTTCGCCAACCTCGTCAGTGACGCGATCGAGCAACTCTACAATTTCCTGATAATCAGTATCGTTGCGGGGAACCCGTATCGCCTGCGAGATCGGCGGCCATGCTTTTGTCACCTTTTCGAGTTCTGCGGTGGACATAATAACGAAGCAAACGTCCAACACTCAACGTCCAACGTCCAACGTCGAATTAAGAAGAGCGGTCTACTTGGTCGGCGTGCGGAAAGACCTGGCGCAGCTGCACGAAATTCAGAAATCGGCCTTGCTGCATAATCGCGTACCAATGTGCGAGCGATGTCTTGGCGTCCGGGTGCTTCTCAGCAAACTCATTCAAGCGCCTCCTCGTAATGACGTGCATTTGGGAGGCGAGACCTTATCCGAAACTTTCTCCGATGAGAAGCCGGAATCGCGGAAGTGGATGGTTGATTTGTTGAGAGTTGAGAGTCGAAGACGCTGGTCAGCCGGCCTTGCAAAAAAAAGGCACACGCGAAGGCCGTTTAAGGATCGATTCTTAAAGTACAATGAAAACATTTTTTTCGATGGTGATAGTTGCTGCGGTCGCCACGGCGACTGCTATCGCACAAATTGATACTGCCGAAAACGTTGTGAATTCGACCGTGCGGGGAACGGAAAAGGCCGCGCGGACGGTTGCTCATGGCGTGAAGAAGGCCGCTGATACCGTGGAGGACGCCGTCACCCCGGATAGCGACGCACGCAGAGTGGACGTGACAGTGACCGACGATCGAATCGACATGCCAGCAGAGCTCAAGCCCGGAAAGACTGCGTTCGTCGTTAAAAATGCGGGCACGACCACGCAGAACTTCGAAGTCGAAGGGCGAAGTGTTGACCGGAAGTTCGCAGCCGCACCAAAGCCGGGTCAAACCAAGGTCATGCACGTGATTCTCAAACGGGGCACGTACACGGTTTATTCGCCGGGAAAAAACGGGGATCAGGCGACCCCGAAGACGACTCTTCGTGTGCGATGAGGGCGGCGTCGCGGAACGTTAAATCGTTAAAGCGTTGAATCGTTACATCGGGAAGAATTGCGGAATGGGAAGGCGGAGGCATCCGAATGCCAGCGGTGGCGCGAATTACTGTTAGGCGATCGATGCCGCGTAAAAGGCGTTGCCTCACGCGACTGGGGGAAGTGAATAGATCGCGAACATCCAACGACCAAACAAATTAATATGAAAAAATTCACGAGCTTACTAATAGGTTGTTTGCTGGCACTGGCTGGAGCCGCGATGGCGCAACAGCCAGACCAGACACCAAAAGAGAAGAAGCAGGGGCCGCCTGAA
>JBAQJG010000402.1:0-2043 GCA_049300145.1 Chthoniobacterales bacterium
CCGCCTTGGCTCGCATTTAAACTGGCGTCGTAAGGATCGGAGCATCCCACGCATAGATGCGTGCCAGTAGTGCAACCGCTGGTGTTGCAGCCAAAGCTGCAAGCGTTATTTTCCAATGCCTCGAACGCATGCTTCATCCAGGATTGGCCGACTTGTTCAAAGCGATCGTTGTTGCTCGCTCCGCCGCTCATTCGATATAAATTCTGCGGAATGACAGGATGGTCGGTATTTGGCAACGCAAACCAATCCACTGGCTGATCGCCGTTATTGCAAGAGGTCGTTCCCACTCCCAAGCCGACCTGGGTTCCGGCACTTCCAAATTGTGCCAGGGAGGGCAGATCACCGACGATGATATCTGGCCCGTGCACAGATTCCGGATTCTGAGCCCCACCTCGAAGAGGGGGTAGCACCGCCGATTGGACTGCGCCGTTGACAACCGTCTTAACTTCGATCGGATACATGGTCGTCGCAGCAGAAACTCGTCCCACGATCAAACCTGCTTGCGAAGGACGCCCAAGCGTATTTGCAAACTCTTCTGAAATCAGAAGCCTTCCGTCCCTGATGCTGAGCAAATGCGCGGCAGCATCGTAATCATAGAGATTTCCTTCAATATTGAAAAAGACAAATCCCGTTTTCCCGTCCCGAACTACGATGTCATAAGGGTCATTAGAAGGGATTTTTTCGATGACGAGTTGGTTTGAGGACGCCTTCAACGATGCCGGAAGAGTTGTGGAGTTTCCCGGTATGAGCCCCATCGAGCCGAGCGTGGGACCACGCAATACATTATTAAATACCAGAATCGTGAAAAAAGAATTGGGTCTCACGTCGAAACGAAATGTGTCCAGTTTCGTCGCGGAGCTGATTCCATTGAGCCGGTTCAAATCGAGATCCATCGCGACGCTTCCGCTGGCGACGATCATCTTTTCAAGAGTTCCGGTCGGTTGATCCGGGTTTTTCTTTTGCAGCTGTGCTACCGGATTTCCCGAACTATTGCTCAAAAGCAAAAGCAACGGGAGCATGAAATAACTCGCGATTATCTTAAACATTGTCCTAATTCCTCCATTTTTTGCGGGGCGTTAAGATGAAGTTCATATCTAAGTTGCCAGGAAAAGTATAGTATTTTTTTGATTTTTTTTCCCAAAAGCATCTCTATAGGTTAAAATGGTGGGAAGTTCCGCTGCGCTTTTGCGCACATAGGGAAATTTGTGAAAAGCGGTTGCGAAGATCGAAGAGGGAAACATCAGGGATTGGTTCAACTCCCTTTTCGTAAAGATTTTCCGATTCAGAAAAGCGGCATTCGCAAATCGAAAACCAGCCGCTGGCGCGCAGCCGTGCTCATCTTTGTTCAATTATGCATGGTGGCGCACATCATTCAGTGGCGCTTTATGGGCCGGACGGTTTCTCCAATCGAGCCCTCCGAGACGATGCAAACGCTCCAAGGGGGGGCGATCAACGCCGGATTTATCTTTTTTGCGGTGGCAATTTTGGCGACGTTGATATTCGGACGTTTTGTCTGTGGCTGGGGTTGTCACATTCTCGCTCTTCAGGATTTCTGCGCGTGGATGCTGAAGAAAATCGGCCTCACTCCGAAGCCGTTTCGATCGAGACTCCTGGTATATGTCCCGCTCATCGCCGCTTTGTACATGTTTGTTTGGCCAACGGTAGCTCGATTCTTATCAAGCTCAGAACCTGGGCCACTTATCCCAAAATTCACCAACCATCTCGTCACCAATAATTTTTGGCAGACTTTTCCTTCCATCCCAGTCGCCATCCCGTTTCTTATCGTCTGCGGATTCGTTACCGTTTATTTCCTTGGATCGAAGGGATTCTGTACCTACGCCTGTCCTTACGGCGGATTTTTTGGTCTGGCGGACAAGCTCGCGCCATTCAGAATTCGGGTTACCGACGCGTGCAATCAATGTGGCCACTGCACAGCCACCTGCACTTCGAACGTTCTCGTCCACGCGGAAGTGAAAGCATACAAGATGGTGGTGGACCCAGGCTGCATGAAATGCATGGATTGCGTCAGTGTCTGCCCAAACG
>JBAQJG010000403.1:0-2012 GCA_049300145.1 Chthoniobacterales bacterium
GCGCAAATGGGCGCGGTCAACGCGGCGATGGAACGCGCCGTGGGTGAGACGGCGCTCGAGCTCGAGTCGCAAATGATTTTGCTCGCCACCGCGGTGAGTGGTTCGCCGTTCCTCGGATTGCTCGGCACAGTCTGGGGCGTGATGGACGCGTTTACCGGAGTGGCGGAAGCTGGCTCGCCCAGTCTTGCCACGATGGCGCCCGGTGTTTCCGGCGCACTTATCACCACGGTCACTGCGCTCTGCGTCGCGATCCCGGCGATGTTCGGTTACAATTTTCTCGTTACCAGCATTCGCGCCGTCATCGTCGAGATGGATAACTTCGCCGCCGAGCTCGCCTCCGAGTTCGAGCACAAATATGTCGATCACAACGTGCGAGCGCCAGAGTTTCGGCGATGAACAACGTGCCTCTTTCATTGAGAGTTGAGCGTTGGACGTTGGACATTGAACGTTTTCTTCGAACGGTAGCAAACGCTCAAGGCTCAACGCTCAACGTCCAACTTCCAATTCAGAAGAAACGATGAGACGTTACTCGCAACGCCAAAGTCTTTCGACGCTAAGCGAGATCAATATCACCCCGCTGCTCGATCTCGCGTTCGTCTTGCTGATCATTTTCATGATCACAACGCCATTGCTCGAAAGCGGCATGAACCTTGTCATCCCATCGAGCGGCGCGCCAAATCCGCCGGTCAATTCGTCACAAGTGCAGACGATCTCGATCGATCGCAGCGAGATAATTAAGTTCAACAATCAGGTTGTCGATCGTGAAACACTTACCGCGCGTCTGATCGAGCTGAAGCGGACGAATCCAGATGTGGCAGTGGTGATTCGGCCGGATCGAGAATTGCCCGTGCAAAAGCTCATCGCCTTGATGGACGCCCTGCAACGCGCGGAAATCACGAAGGTGGGCATCGCGACCAGAGCCGAGACGAAATAGCGAAATTGACCACTAATGCACAGTAATGGACACCAATGAGGATAAGCTGCTCCTCAAACAAGAGGTGTTTCAGATCGTTGGCTCTGCAATTGAGGTTCTCAATACCCTTGGTAACGGGCTGATTGAGAAGCCATACGAAAATGCGTTGGTCGTGGAGTTTGGTTTGCGAAAGATTCCATTTCGGCAGCAGCCTTCGTTCGATGTCCTGTACAAAGGACACAAGATTGGACTGTTCGTTCCGGACCTGATCGCTTTTGATTATGTTATCGTAGACACAAAGGTGACTGACAGAATCACTGACCACGAACGTGGATTGATGTTGAATTATCTGCGGATCGCAAACTTGCGTGTCGGCGTCATCCTCAATTTCAAGCGAGCTAAATTGGAATGGGAGCGAATTGTTTTATGAGTTGGTGTTCACTGATGTTCCAGGAGGGTTTCGTAACTTCGTGTTCATTCGTGTCCATTCGTGGTTAGAATGACGATGGCGAAGGACGCGCGTTTTTGGCGCAACGTTACCCTGATCGGACTCGCTCATGTTGCGGTTCTGGCCGGATTGATCCGGTGGAGTCGCGAAATAAAGAGCTCAGACAGGCAAACTATTGTCTGGATGAATGGTCGCGTGGGCGATGGAGTTGCGGAAACAAGAAGCGCCGCGGCGCCGAAGCGTATGAAGGCTTCAGCTCTTCCTCCTGAACCGAGACCGTCGAAGACAGAAGAGGCCGAGGATGAACAACCGTTATTGACTTCGGCGAAAAGCGACATCCAGCTGCCGGCGCCGTCATCAACAATTCCGCCGAAGCCATCGGCAACTCCCAAGCCGGCGCCAAAAGCAACGCCAAAACCCACACCGAAGCCCGCGCCGAAACCAACTCCTAAGCCCACGCCAAAAAAGACCGTTTTGGCCAAGGCGTCGCCGAAAGCGAAGCCCACTCCGGCCGAATCTGACGAGAACGACAAACAAGCCGATGCGGATGCGGAAAAGAAGAAGATCGCAAAAGCTGCGTTGGCGAAGAATGACGCGGGCGACAACAAGTCATCGGAAAAACCGGTGAAGAAGACGACCGCGGCTCAAAGC
>JBAQJG010000404.1:0-3286 GCA_049300145.1 Chthoniobacterales bacterium
CTTGGAAACCGCGTTTCAATTCAACCGCACGCAGTCATCGAGGCGGCCGTAAGCATCGGCGATGACACGGTTGTCGGCGCCGGGTCTTACGTCGGTCACGAAAGTGTTATTGGAGCTTCGTGTCTGATTTATCCGAACGCGACGATTCGTGAGCGAACGCGAATCGGTGCGCGTGTAATCGTCCACAGCGGCGCCGTGATCGGAGCGGACGGTTTCGGGTTCGAATTCGTGGAGAACCGCCATGAAAAAATCGCTCAGCTCGGGATTGTCCAGATCGATGACGATGTCGAGATCGGCGCGAACACGACTATCGATCGCGCCCGCTTCGGACGAACCTGGATTCAGGAAGGAGTCAAGATCGACAATCTCGTTCAGGTGGCGCACAACGTTGTGATCGGCAGGCATTCGATCATTGCTGCGCAAACAGGGATCTCGGGGAGTACTCGAGTCGGAGAGCATGTAACAATAGCCGGCCAGGTTGGTATCGTTGGTCACGTAACGATCGGCGACGGAACAGTTCTCGCAGCGCAAAGCGGGGTCTCGAAAGACGTTCCCGGCGGCGTTTGGTTTGGCTATCCGGCGGTGCCGCTGCCCGAAGCCAAACGACAAGTCGCGTGGGTGCATCGGCTTGGAAAACTCTTTGATCGGGTAAAAGCGATAGAAAAGAAGCTCGGGCTTTAATTTTGGAGCGCGTGGACATGTCCGCGCTTTGGAACACGGTCCTCGCCACCGCGCGATCATCCCGTAAAGAGCGGCGAGGCATTGCCGCAGTCCAATGTTATCCTGGCTTGGAGCTACGAAGTTGGAACAGCGGCCGCGCGCGGTTGGCAAGCTTAGTGCTAACGCTCAGTATGGATATTATAAGGCATGAAACTGCTGACTCGTGATTCCTCCCAGTTTCTCATCATCGATGATGATCCTGCCCTCACCCGATTTCTCGTCACCTATCTTCGGCAAAAAGGTCATACCTGCCAGGCGCTTACGGAAGGATTCCAGACCGCCACATGGCTCGCCCATCATGACTGCGAAGTGGTGATTGTCGATCTAAGGATGCCCAAGGTAGATGGGATTTCGCTCATCGCCTTCATCCGCGAAATTAATCCGAGGATTCCGATCGTTGTCTTTACGGGGATTGGTTACGATGAGGAACAAATGCATGCGGCCTTACGAGCCGGGGCGAATGGTTATGTAAGCAAGAATCTTCCGGTCGAACAGCTTTACTGCGTGCTTTCGCGCGTACTGTCCACCTGCCAGCAGCGCGCTCGTGGCGAAACATTAAACCGCAGGCAATCGGCGCTGCTCGGCGCTGCCTGAGGCGTTTACTCGTAACTGTCGCTTGGCGCGCGTGCAGGCTTCTTGCATAAGTCCACGCAGCACGTCTGGGGAAATACAATCGGCGCCGCAAGCGTTCGCAGTCTGTTGCTCCAGGTAGTCGGACGTGGCCACCATCAACTCAAATCGCTGCCCATATTTGCTCGCAAGCCGCTCAACAATCGAATCCGCTGTTTGCCCCTCTCGTGAATAAAAAATCTGAAGGTCGTGCGGATCCGAGGTCGCGCCAACATGCGCACCTTTGCCATCAAAGACCACCACCACGCGCATTCCGGTCCAATCTTGATAATCACGCAACCGCTTGATTAATGCTTCACGCGCGAGCGACGAACGGCGTTCCTGGAGTTTGCGCAACTCGGGCCACGCGAAAATGACGCTGTGTCCATCGACAATCAAGTAACGTGCGGGCTCCGGCATCAGTGAGATCTTCGTGCTGGTCCCCACATAAATAAATGCCCCGAGGGCACCTCCCCTACTCCGGCGCGGCGGCCGCTTCCCTCTTCGCTTTGGGCTTGCGCGCCTCTCGACGCGCCACTTTAAGGGAAGCTTTCTTGCGCCGGAGATAGGCTTTTCGCCGTTTCCGCTTGGCACGGACTCGATGTTGCTGTCCCACGAAGCGCTTCTATAGGTTGAAACGCTCAGAGACGCAACGTGAATTCGGCGCGATTCCAAATTGCCCCAACGAATAAAATTCGGAATTGCATTTAGTGAGCTTGCGTTGCCGAAAAAACTTGACCGTGTAGGGCGCCGACTGACAATCTTCTGGCAGGTCACCTTTAATATTGGCCACCATGCAATGCGGCAATCAACGTTAACGACGGCACCGCTCCTCGCTAATCCATGATCTCCGCCGCCATGCCCAAGACATTGGTCGGAATTTCAGCCTCGATGCTGATCGTCGCGGCAGTTTTAGGCGTCCTCAATAGCGTCAGGGTAAAAGGATTGCATGCGGACCTGGCGAATGCGATCGCCGCTCGCGACGCGGCGGAGCGCGGCCGAATGGCTCAAGCGCAAGAATTCAAGACTCTGCAAGCAAATGTTCCAGGGACGCGTGTAAAGAGTGCGGAGGCGGAACACAATGCGGAGAAGGCCAAAGCGGACCTCGCAAAAGTGCAAAAGGAAAAAGCCGATTTGCAAACCCGGTTAGAGGCAAACCAGGCGGAGATCGCTTCGTTGCAAAAACGCGTAGAGGAAATGGGACGCAAACCAACTGAGGCAAATCCCGGCACTCCGCCGATAGTGGAATTGCAGGCGCAGCTCGATGATGCTCGCCGTCAACGCGACAGCGCGGAACGCGAGAAAGTCTTCTTATCCGAAAAAATTCGGAAAGCCCAGGAGCATTCGACCCAGCTTGAAGAGGAGAAGAAGCGGCCCGCCGCCGCTGGAAAAGCTCGATTGCGCGGCACCGTTCTCGCCGTGAATCAAGCTTATAACTTCGTGGTTTTAAATCTTGGCGGCCGTCAAGGCGTCGAACCCAACTCGGAAATGCTCGTGGTGCGGGACGGCACTTTGATTGGAAAAATTCGCATTTCTTCAGTTGAAGCCGCGACCGCTATCGGTGACATTGTTACCAGCAGTTTGGCGCGTGGTGTCCAAGTGCAACCTGGAGACATTGTCATTTATGCTGGCACTAATTCCTGAGCTTCGAAAAAAGATTACGTCCGCTCTGTTGCTCGTCACCGCAGCAATGCTCGCCTCTTGTGCGACGCAGAAAGATACGCCCCGTCTGGTCGATGATCCGGACGATCACCACGAGTCAATGATGCCTTGGAATAAACAGGAAAAATGGGAGACAGGCGGTCAGTTCGAGAACATGACCGATCGGCGCTAAAGTGCGCGATACCGATTACGCTCGGCAATCGGCTCACTCGGCCGACAGCTGATCAGATCCAGAAACCAGCTGGTATGACCGCGTTTTTCGGCACGATCACGATGCCGTCACGGATGAAGTAAT
>JBAQJG010000405.1:0-1789 GCA_049300145.1 Chthoniobacterales bacterium
CAACCTGCTCGTCCGCGCGAAAACCAAGCGACGCGGCGAACCGTTGCTCGCGATTGTTCAGGTCCCGCGGGTTCTTCCGCGTCTGATTTTGATGCCGCGCGGTCAAGGCGAAGGCGAGCCGTGGGATTACATTTATCTCGCGTCCCTTATCAAACAGCACATCGGCGAACTGTTTCCCGGTTTGATCCTGGATGAGGTTCACGCGTTTCGGGTCACGCGCAACAGCGATCTGTATATCGACGAGGAGGAAGCCGAAAACCTGCTGCGCAGCATCGAGCAGGAGCTGCGGCGTTCAAGTCGAGGCAAGGCTGTTCGGCTCGAAGTGGAAGCGGATTGTCCAAAAGATGTTTTGGAATTGCTGCTGCGGTTCTTCGACCTGACACAGGCTGACGTTTACAAACTCGACGGCCCACTTTCGATGACGCATCTCATGCCCCTGGTGACTAATGACGCGTTTGCCAAGCTGAAGGACCGACCATTTCAGCCGGCGCGCGATCCGGCGCTTCCGCCTCACGTTGATTTTTTCGAAGTGTTACGACGCCAGGACGTGTTGCTCCATCATCCGTACGACAGTTTCGATCAAATTGTCGAGTGGATCGAAGCCGCAGCACGTGATCCGCAGGTGTTGGCGATCAAAATCACGCTGTACCGCACAAGCGGCGATTCACCAATTGTGGAAGCACTCATCGATGCAGCCAATGCCGGGAAACAAGTCACTGCTATTGTCGAGCTACGTGCGCGCTTTGATGAGGCAAGCAACATTCAATGGGCCCGACGCCTGGAGGAGGCCGGCGCGCATGTCATCTATGGAGTGGTCGGCTTGAAGACCCATTGCAAGGCGTTGCTGATCGTTCGCCGCGACGCAGACCAACTCCGGCGTTACGTTCACCTGGGCACTGGCAACTATCACTCGCGTACCGCGCGCATTTACACCGACTTTAGTTTGCTCACCAGCGAACCGAAATTGACGGAGGAAGTCGCAATCGTTTTCAATACCCTCACTGGGCTCGCAGGTTACCCTGGCCTAAAAAAATTGATGGTGGCGCCATTTGATATGCACAGCCGCCTTATCCAATTGATTGAGCGCGAGCGCGATCATGCCCGAGCAGGCAAACCCGGTCGCATTGTCGCGAAACTGAACGCGCTGGTCGATCACGAGATCATTGAGAAACTGTACGAAGCTTCGTGCTCGGATGTGACCATCGACCTAATCGTCCGAGGTATCTGTTGCTTGCGGCCCAAAATGTCCGGCTTGAGCGACAATATCCGTGTCATCAGCATTGTCGGCCGGTTTCTTGAACACAGCCGGATTTTTTATTTTGAGAATGCCGGCCAGCCCAAGGTCTTCCTCTCAAGTGCGGATTGGATGCCGCGTAATTTTTATCGCCGCATCGAACTGGCGTTCCCTGTCGAGAATCCGGCGTTGCGCGACCAGATTATCAACGAAGTGCTTCCCAGCTTTTTGCACGATCGTGTCAAGGCACGGGAGTTGCAGCCTGATGGAAAGTACCGTCGTTTGAAGCCCGAAGGATCGGAGCCGCGTGCCCAGGCGCAATGGCATTTCCGCGAAGTCTCTCGCGAGCGCGCGAAAAAAATGAGCGGATCGAAGAAGAAATTGCGTGCGGCCAAATTAACTCCGATTACCGTCGCCAGCGACAACCCAGTTACAACGAATCCGGAGACTGAAAGCGCTCAGAAATTGGCACGCTCGGCTATGCCAGAGTCCGCTTCATCCACCCCGGCTAACACCCCAAAGAAATCTTGAAGAATAAAATCCTCGTCATTGACG
>JBAQJG010000406.1:0-12761 GCA_049300145.1 Chthoniobacterales bacterium
GATCGATGCTCTGGATACGCGCGATATCGGAGCGCAACCGAGGGACGACGTCCAGGACACCGAGCGATAGTTGGATCAAAAGCCCGGCGAGAACCGCGATGACCAACACCGCGGTGTAAAAAAACGACGCGCCGTTCTTGACCAACAGGAAATACAAAATCGGAGTGACGATGATAATGGCGACCGCGCCGAGCTTTCTCCGCACGCTTAGCGCAGTGCTGATCAGTTGACCAAAACGATATCTATCTTGCCAAACGCGCCCCCCGATCGAGACCAGACCGACGCTGATGCCAATGTCCGCGAGCAGGTTGATCGTTCCCTGCATGGTATTGGCGATGGTAAAATAGGCGTACTCGCGCTGTTCCAGGGTGCGAACGAGAAGAATTCCGCTCAAGAACCCGATGATCTGCACGACCGCCTGCACGATCGCGAAATTCCCTACGATCCTCGCGCGTTGGAATGCGCGGCGAATGATCGGCGCAGAGCCCTCCTCCAGCAGCGGTGGTGAGATGGGATCGAAGAAACTCATGGCGCCTTCAATTGCTCAACAGAGGCATGAGCGTCCCAAGTGCCAAGATCAATTCTTGCCAGGCGAGCTGCGAAGATGACGATATCGATGGCTGAAACCTCGCCGCGCACCCGCTAAGAAGCGCGAGATGGCGACGGCAAATCTCCGCTCGCAGTTAAGAAGGCTGTTTTGCGGGCTCGCGTGGCGGCGGAGCGGTGAGCGCTTCACCATCCGTGACGGATGCGGGCGGGTTGTAATACTCCGCATACTGGTAGTAATAATATTCGGGCAGGGAGGTATCGACGAAATTGAGAATAATGCCCGGAACGTTGACCTGCCGGCCGTAAAGGAGCTCGAGACCTTTCCGGATCAAACGCGCCGAGGTATAAGAAAGCCGCACGACGAAGAGCGTGGCGTCAATCTTGGGAGCGAGGCTGGCGGTATCATCCGCGGCGAGGACTGGCGAACTGTCGATGAGGATGTAGTCGTAGTGCTTGTACATTTCTTTCAACAACACATCGGTCGAATCGCGCAGGAGATGCTCACTCGGCTGCGACAAGGTCTTGCCGCGGGGCAGAATGAACAGGCTCGGGTAGGAGGTGGGAACGACAACTTCCTGCCAGTTGACTTCTCGTTTGAGTACTTCGGACAAGCCGAGCTTCGAAGAGATGCCGAAGGCTTCCCGTAGCGCGCCGCGCCGCAGATCGGCGTCGATCAATAAGGTGCGCGCGCCGGAGAGCGCCATGGTGATGGCGAGATTGGCCGCGATGGTGGACTTTCCTTCGTTCGGCACCGCACTGGTGACCAGAAGGGTTTTCGGCCGGGGACCCTCGTAGGGCATAAAGAAAATCGAGGAACGGACGTTGCGGTATGATTCTGCAAAAATGTGGCGGGCATCGTCCGGTTGGAGCAGGGTGAGCTTCCCCTTGGTCTTTTCCTTTGGAATTTGACCGAGGACACTTTCGGAGAACTGGTGCTGGAACTCCCCGAACGAGGCCATGCGATCATCGATGCGATCGAGCAGGAAGAGAATACCGATGCCGGCGAGCAAGCCGCATCCCAAACCGATCAACAGACTCTTGATCAGCCCGGGCCGGACCGATTCCGGCGGGGTTGCCATTTCCATGACGGAAACCTGATCGGCGCTGTCCACGACTTGGGAAACATCAACCTCTTTTAGATTATTCGTGAGCCGGTCATATAAAACCTTGAGCCGATCCACTTTTCCCTTGACGCGGTTGAATTGGGCGAGGCGCTGGCTCAGATCGAGCGCTTTGGCCTCCCATTCCTTAATGTTGGCCTGCAGGTTTTCCATCTGTTTGCCGATGGATTTGCGACGGGTCTCGAGCTTCTCGACCGTGTCTGCGCGGAAGAGATCGATGAGCTTCTCCTGTTTCGAGATTTCGTCATTTAGCTTGAGGATCTTGGGATGTTTTGGCCGGAGATCTTTCGCGAGCGTGTCGCGCTCCGCCTTTAATAGCTGGACCGCTTGCTTCGCCTTCAAGTAATCGCCTTCCGGACCCACACCGGAAAATGGCATCCCTTGATCCTCCGTACTTTGTCCGCTCAGATTCACTTCAGATTTGTTCTGCGCGCGATCAAGGTTTTGATCGAGATCGAGGAGATTGAGGAGATCATACTCGGTTTTTAGCCCGGCATAGTCCCGGTTTAGTCTTACCAGATACGCGGCCGCGCTATTTCCCTCCTCCTGAATGAAGCCGATGTTGTTCTGTTTCTGAAATTCGAGCATTTCATCTTCGGCCGTTCTCAAATCTTTTTCCGTCTGAATGAGCTGCTCGGTGATACCGGTGATTACGGTCTGTCCCTGCCCCTCACGCATTCCCTTTTTGAAATCGAGATACTTCTGCATGAGCGCGTTCAGATAAGCCTGCGTGTAATCCGGGGTGCGCCCAATTGCCTGAAGATCGAAAATGGAGGTGCGCGGTTTTTGCACGACCGTAATCTCCACCCGCACAGGCTGTATTTCCGGATGGGTGGAGCGAACCAGCGCTTCCGCGCTTCGCTTGACCTCGGCGCTCTGCATGAGTTGAATCTGGGTACCGTAAAAATTAACGCTGTCTTCGCTATAAACCGCGCCTTGAGCGATGTTCAATTTGCCCGCGAGCATCATTTTGCTGGTAGAGAGAAACGAGGGTGGCGTTTGATAAATGAGAAACGCTTCGACGAACAGCCCGAGACAGATCGTCAAGACCGGAATCCACCAGCGCCTGAGCAGCAGGGCTTTGTAGCGATGCAACCGTGTGACCAAAGTGTTGGACCAGGCGGCGGGGTTGGATCTTTCAACGGCGGGAACGGGAGCTTGCATACCTACATGTTGATCAAGCGCTGCGGGACATAAATTTGATCGTCGGGTTGAAGCACCACGTCTTCTTCGGTGTGCCCTTCTTCAATGACCCGCTTGAGATCGACCGTAAAGTCTTTGCCATTTTTCCGAGTGACCTTCACCCTGCGTTTATTGGCGAAATCGCCAAAGCCGCCCGCCCGGATGACGGCTTTGCTAACCGTATAATTTTCATCCGGAGGAACCTCCTGCGGCCCCTGGCTTTTCACCGAGCCATAAACATAAATCCGGCCACGTGATTTGTCGCTCACCCGGTCAACCGCCAGGATCACGGTCGCGTGATAATAATACTCTTTCTCTAAGGCGCTCTTGATGTTGAAGGCAAGCTCCTTGCACGTTTTGCCTTGAGCCGGGACCAGCCCGATGTACGGCACTTCCAACTCTCCGCTATCATTTACTCGCAAGCGCTGCGAATCGTTATCTCGATCTTCCACCACACGGAAACTGACGAAGTCGTTCGGGCCAAGCTTCTTTTTGTCATCGAGAACCTCCATCGAGTTGGTTCGCATGACCGTGCTCGTGGTCGGGGGAAGATCGGGCGACGGCGTTTTGGCGATCGACGGAATCGGGCTGGCGGAATCTTGGGCCCGTCCCGGCGGTGATCCCCAAACGATTGCGGCGAAGATCAATGCATAGATACGCACTCTCATTAGCATTCCCGCTTCATCCCTTTAAAAACTATACGTGGCATCGAACGAGACGCGGTTCTGAGTATAATCTCGCAGACGCACATCGGAATCTTTCTGCGTATATTGATAACGCAAGCCGAGCGTGATGTGCGGGGTCAGCTGATATCCAACGGCGAGCGCGCCACCGAAGCGATGCAGGTGTTCGTGGATGAAGCCGCCGGATTCATCCGCATCTTCATAAAAGAACTCCGTGGAGATGAGGGTATTGCGGATGATGTTCCATGATACCGTATGGCGGATGTAATTCAAGGTGATGTAGTTGGAGTTGACGCCGAGCTGGCTCTCATGACCCGCGCTCAAAGATTGAACGATGGCAGGATTAATGCGATGCGAGATCAGGATATTCGCGTAGTAATCGGAGAGCTTACCCGAATCGTGAAACGGGCCTGTACTAACCACGCCGCCATTATCGAATGAGATCCATTGATAGCCACCCGCCACCCGTACTTTTATGTAGTTGGTCAACTGCGTTTCCACGAAAGCGCCGATGGCATAGTCGATGGAATCGTTTAAGACATTCTGGTCGTAATAATTGAAAACTGCGTAGGACTCGAGCCCAACGTTCGTGGTGGAACTGACGGCGACATCAAGATTTCCCGAAAATTCTTCGGCGTTTCGGTCCAGGTAATTAAATGTCGAGGTCGTGGAAATGTAGGTGTAATGATCGTAACCCAGGGTCACGACGGCCTTGTTCAGGTCCCAAAGGACCGAGACGCCAACGGTGTTCTCGAAACGGCCGTAATCGACCACATTGCTCAGCGCCAGCTCCGCAATCGGATCTTGTTGGAGCGAAGGGCGTTCGTGGAAGTTGATCCGGAAATCGCCTATGAAAATGTCGAACGCTAATTGGGAACCCGGTGCAATCAGTACGCCATTTGTATCTGCGTTCGAATGGTCGAGATAGAAGGCATAGCCCAGGCCGAGATCGAGTCTCAAGGTATTAAGCTGCGTCACTGGCCAGATAGCATTGACGTTCACCTGGGGCCGGATAATTACGTCCGCCTGGGTATTGACCTCTGCCAGGTTAATGTTGTCGTTAAATTCCATACCGAGTGTGGCACTAACGCGGAACCTGATCGGGCCCATCAGGAGGTTATAGGGAATGTGCTCGATATCTTGGCGGCGCGCTTCTGCGGCTGCTTCTCCGGCCAGCGAAGGTCGGACTATGTCTTGCGACCGAACAACCGACCCTGCGCACAGGAAAGGAAGCAAGAAAACGAGAGCAATGCGCCTAGCGCGACGATCGCATGACCAAGCGATGGAGTGACGGCGCATAGAGGCACGTGAGGCGCGTTACGTTAGCAGTTGTGGTACCAAAATATTCTGTTTGCAAACCGTTCCCCCAAGCGCCAACGCGTGCTCATTAGAAGCAAGCGTCTCCCTAAACGATAACGTTTGGTAGATCGGTTTTTTCTACCTTGTTTCCGGCCTTTTTAGACAAAGGCTCATTAGCTGACAAGTGAAATCGCATCGAAAAATAGCTCTTCATTCCTTCCTGTTCTTGCGGAAGAACCTGCGACAGGTAAACGGCGTGGATCTGCTGCATGCGCCTGGACAAGCCTGGGAATTCTCTGCAGTCTGGCCCAGCTTAAGCTCTTAAATGGAAACGATATGAGCCGTTTCCCATCGCTCATCCGCTCCCAATGCGCTGTTGCGGGGTGGTTCGGGACGATTGTCCTTGGCGGCCTTGTTGTTCAGCTCTTTTCTGCCGGCGCCGCCTCGATCACAAACGCGACCAACAATCAGAGCGGGAGTCCAGATCGCACAAATGATGGCGCACAAATCGAATGCGTCACACCGGACGGGCGGGTGTCTTCGGTCGCGAACCCGGGGAAGAGTAATCCCGGCGCACCGGCCTCGATGATGGACGCCGAGACGATCAGTTGCGCCTTGCCGGAGGGCGAAACCACTTTCATTATCCCTCTCTTCAAGGCCGCGTTACTAGATCGTTTCACGTTCATAAACCAAAACACTGCCGCCTGCGGCGAGTTTAACATCTCGGTTTCAAATTCCCATCTTCCCGCCCACAGCCGAGAGTGGACGCAAGTGAACGGGATCGTTCCGTTTGCGCACAAACGCCTCTTTAATCTTTCGATGCTCGGCGTTGAAGCAAAGTACATGAAGCTCTCGTTTCGTGTAAAAAAAGCGCGCCAAGTGACCGGCCTTGGTCTTTATCGTGACGAAAAAGAACCGGCTGATGCGATCGCTAAGACAGCAAAGCTGCCGGCTTTAGCGGAAAGGCCAGATGGGAAGAGCGCAATTTTGATTGCGTCAGTCTTCTAGCTGCTTCGCTTCTTTAATCGTTTCGTTTCTTGAATCGTTGCGCTCTGCGAAACACGCGCACCACATCGCTCTGACGGCGCCGGTTGCAGCTTTTGTGCAAGGTACGGAACTAGCTCTTTTTACGCACGGTTTTGACTGTCGTGACGCATGCGATCAGCTACGGGGAATCAGTTACAAGGGCGAGTAGCGCGATCAGCGGGCGACGGTCAATCGGATCGATCTTGCAATAAGTACACAACCAATGAAAACCACAATCGCGCATTATCTGAAAGCAATGCGTTCCCGCAGTCGCGGGACCAGGAGTATCTTCAGATCGTTGCCCGGGCTACGAACGATGCAGTTCGGGATTGGGATGTAAGAAGCGGCTCGCTCTTTTGGCCACAGGGGCTCGAGAGTTTGCTCGGTTATTGTCAGTCTTCCACGCCGGAGCAGATCAGTTTCTGGCAAGAGCAGATTCACCCGGAAGACCGCGCGCGCGCCGCGGCCAGTATCGCCGATGCTCTCGCTGGAACGAGCGAGCACTGGAGTGGTGAATATCGGTTTCGCCGCGCTGATGGCAGTTATCTCCAATTGCTCGAACGGGCGCTGATCCTGCGAGACAGCCAGGGCAAAGCCGTCCGTTTCGTTGGCTCGCTCATGGATGTCACGGCTCGAAAACAATTATACGATCAGCTCTGCCATTCGCAAAAAATGGAGGCCTTCGGGCAGCTCGCAGGCGGTGTCGCGCACGATTTCAATAACTTTCTTACCACGATCCTCGGGTATTGCGACCTAGTCCTTGCCGAGACCGGCCGGAAGAGTGAAGTGGCCAGCCATGTCGCCGAGATTCGCGGCGCTGCCGGTCGTGCCTCCGTTCTAACCGGACAGCTCCTCGCATTTAGCCGCAGGCAGGCACTTGAGCCACGCATCGTCGAAGTCAATTCGCTCATCGCCAATCTCGAGGGCTCGCTGCTCCGGCTCATCGGTGAGAATATTCGCGTGGCGTGTCATCTGCACGATGAAAAGCAAAGCGCTCACATCAAAGTGGACGCTGGGCAGTTGACTCAGCTCATCCTGAATCTGGCCGTAAATGCGCGCGATGCGATGCAGAACGGTGGCCAGCTCACGCTTGAAACATCGATTGTCGATGTTAGCAAGGAAACGGAACCTGCGTGCTCTTCCGAAGACGACTTTACCCCCGGACAATACGTCCTCGTCAGCGTCGCCGACACTGGAATCGGAATGAGCAATGAAGTGAAAGCGCATCTCTTCGAACCGTTCTTCACCACCAAAGAGGAAGGACGTGGCAGCGGCCTCGGTCTCGCCACCAGTTATGGCATCGTGCGACAAAGCGGCGGCCACATTCGCGTCGAGAGCGAATCGGGAAAAGGGACAACGGTGTACGTTTATCTTCCCAAGGTTCCCCCGCCGCCTGCACCATCGTACAAAAAACCGAGCGCAAAGAAACTGCCGCGGGGCACTGAGACTATCCTCGTGCTCGAGGATGACATCAGCGTGCGCCATGTTTCCGTCCGCGTTCTTCGCAACCTCGGCTATCAAGTTATCGAAGCGGCCAATGGCGACGACGCGCAACGCCTAATTAGCGAAAGTGCCGGTCGAAAAGTTCATCTCTTGCTTACCGACATGGTCATGCCCCAGATGAGCGGCCGCCGCTTCGCCGATTGGCTGCGATCGGCCAGCCCGCACATAAAGGTGGTTTTCGTTTCCGGTTACCTCGAGGAATCGCTCCATCCGGGCGATCGCCGAGATCCCGGCATGTTTTTCTTGCCGAAACCGTTCGATCCCGAGCAGCTCGCGGCCAAAGTCCGCGAAGCGCTCGACAAACTGTAGAGGCTGGCTGCAGCGAGAGCGGCACACAGATTGCAAACACGCCTGCGGCGTCGCCCATAGGTCGATGACTCCAGGCCGATCTTGCCGCACGACGATTTTTTTGATCGACGTGAAAACATTGCCGCTATTGCGCGCGCCGTATATTGAAAAGCGGGTGGTCACGTTCAAAGACATCGAAGCGGCGCGCGACCGCATCGCCGGCGCGGTTTACTGTTCGCCCTGCCAGCATTCGATTTCGCTGAGCGAGACCCTGGGCATGGAAATTTTCTGCAAGCTCGACAACTTGCAGCGCACGGGCAGTTTTAAGGAACGAGGCGCGCGCAACGTCCTCGCACAACTCTCGCCCGACCAAAAGAAACGAGGCGTGATTGCGGCCTCGGCTGGCAACCATGCTCTCGGTCTCTCTTACCAAGGCAAGTTACTCGGCGTTCCTGTTACGGTGGTGATGCCGCAGTACGCGCCGCTCATCAAGCTGAGCAATTGCCAGAAACTTGGCGCCAACGTTCTGTTGCACGGCAAAGATTTCGCCGAAGCAAAAGCACACGCGCACGAGATCGCGGACAAGCACAGTCTCGCTTACATCGACGGTTACGACGATCCCGCCATCATCGCCGGCCAGGGGACAATGGGCCTTGAGATTATCGAGCAAGTGTCAGATGCCGATGCGGTGATTGTGCCAGTGGGAGGTGCTGGTTTGATCGCCGGCGTGGCCCTGGCCGTGAAGACTTTGCGTCCGAAGACAAAGATCATCGCTGTCGAAGCGGAAAATGTCGCCAGCTTCTCCGCTGCGCTCGAAGCCGGCAAGCCGACCAAGATTGCACTCCACCCCACCCTCGCCGATGGACTCGCGATTCCCCAAGTCGGCGCCAACGCATTTGAGGTCGCGCACAAGCTTGTCAATCTCGCGGTTACCGTCACTGAAGAGCAGATTGCGATTGCAATTCTGCGGCTCGTCGAGTCGGAAAAAAGTGTTGTGGAAGGAGCCGCCGCCACGCCGCTGGCGGCGTGTCTTTCTGGGAAATTGAAAGAACTCGCCGGAAAACGCGTTGTGCTTTTGCTTTGCGGCGGCAACATTGATCCAAACGTCCTTAGCCGCGTCATTGAGCGCGGGCTCGTGGCCGATGGTCGCCTGTGTCGATTCATCGCGGTCATCAGCGATCGCCCAGGAGGTCTCGCCGATCTGGCGTCGCAAATCGCATCAACCGGCGCCAGCGTCAAGCAAGTGGTACACGATCGCGCCTTCGCCACCTCGGATGTTTCGACGGTGAATGTTCTTTGTACCGTTGAGACGCGGAACCGCCAGCACCTCGCCGAGCTGCGCGCGCAACTGAAAAGCCACGGCGTCGAAACCTACGACTCCAAATAGTTGAACGCGCACTCGCGTTCCGTAGGCTCACCCATGCACAAGCCGATGGCAGGGCGAGACTCTGTCAAGCCGCCGGATTTCGATTCCTTCGCAAGTCGCCACATCGGTCCGAACGAGAAAGAGATCGACGCGATGTTGTGCGAGCTAGGTTTCGAGAATCTCGATGCGCTTATCGATGCCGCGATTCCGAAAAATATCCGACTGAACCGGCAATTGAATTTGCCGGAAGCAAAATCGGAGAGCGAAGCGCTCGCCGAGCTGCTCGCGATCGCTCAGAAAAACAAGGTCGCGCGCTCGTTTATCGGCGCCGGCTACTCGGATTGCATCACACCACCGGTCATTCAGCGGAACATCCTGGAAAATCCCGGTTGGTACACCGCCTACACGCCGTATCAGGCTGAGCTCGCGCAAGGCCGGCTCGAGGCGCTCTTAAATTTCCAAACCATCGTAACCGATCTTACCGCGCTCGATATCGCCAACGCTTCGCTTCTCGATGAAGCGACTGCGGCCGCCGAAGCAATGGTGCTTTGTCACGCAGTCGTTGCTGGCCGGAAGACTTTTTTTGTTGCCGATAATTGTCATCCACAGACCATCGAAGTCGTGCGCACCCGCGCGAAACCACTCGGCATCGAGCTCAAGATCGACAATTTCTCACGGTTCAAATTCGACACCACGATCTTTGGCGCTCTCGTGCAATATCCCGCAACCGATGGCGCGATTTATGATTACATTGGATTCGTTAGGCAAGCGCATGACGCTGGTGCGCTCGTCATAGTCGCAGCCGACATTCTCGCGCTCACATTGCTAAAACCGCCGGGAGAGTTTGGCGCGGATGTTGCGGTCGGCAGCACGCAACGCTTCGGTGTCCCGCTCGGATTTGGCGGACCGCACGCCGCCTTTTTTGCGACGCGCGATCAATTCAAGCGTCACATGCCCGGCCGGCTCGTCGGCGTTTCGCACGATGCCCAAGGCTACCCCGCGTATCGCCTCGCACTACAAACGCGCGAGCAACACATCCGGCGCGACAAAGCGACGAGTAACATCTGCACGGCGCAGGTCCTCCTCGCCGTCATCGCGTCGATGTACGCCGTTTATCACGGGCCGCGCGGCTTGCGATCAATCGCGGAACGCGTGCACATGTTTGCTTCGAAACTCGCCAAAGGTTTACAGCAACTAGGCTTCGAAATCGTGCATGAAGATTTCTTCGACACACTGCATCTCGATCTTGGCGACAAAAGCGCAGACACGATTTTGTCGCGCGCGGCAGCTGCGGGAATGAATCTGCGCAAACTGAGCAACAGCGCGATCGGGATTTCACTGGACGAAACGACTTCGGAAACAGACATCGAATTGCTCATGTCGATCTTCCGCGGAACTCACGTCCGAGACTTTGCCGACGATAAACTTGACCACTCCGCTTTTCGCAGTCCGCGATCCGCAATCCGCAATTCGGATTTCTTGACTCATCCCGTTTTCAACACGCATCACACCGAGACCGAGATGCTCCGCTATTTGAAAAAGCTCGAGTCACGCGATCTCTCGCTGACCACCTCGATGATTCCGCTCGGCTCGTGCACAATGAAGTTGAACGCGACCGCGGAAATGTTTCCGATTTCGTGGCCGGAGTTCTCCAAGCTCCATCCGTTTGCGCCTGTCGATCAAACGGCCGGGTATCGCGAAATGAGCGAGCAACTGGAAAAATGGCTCGCCGAGATCGCCGGCTTCCCCGCGGTTTCATTGCAACCAAATGCCGGTTCGCAAGGCGAGTACGCCGGATTGCTCGCGATCCGCGAATATCATGCCTCGCGCAACGAATCGCATCGCAAAGTTTGTCTGATTCCGCAATCGGCGCATGGAACGAATCCGGCCAGTGCGGTCATGGCGGGCTTCCGTGTTGTTCCGGTTGCGACCTCGAAAGATGGGGATATCGATCTGGCCGATCTTAGGGGAAAAGCCGACGAGCACGCGCGAGATCTGGCCGCGCTCATGGTGACTTATCCAAGCACGCATGGCGTTTTTGAACCGACCATCCGCGAGATTTGCGAGATCGTCCACTCGCACGGCGGGCAAGTTTACATGGACGGCGCCAACATGAATGCCCAAGTCGGTCTTTGCCGTCCCGGCGATTATGGCGCGGATGTTTGCCATTTGAATTTGCACAAAACGTTTTGCGTCCCGCACGGCGGCGGCGGTCCCGGCGTCGGTCCGATCGGCGTCGCCAAACATCTCGTTCCGTTTCTGCCCGCGCAGGCTTCGTTGAATGAGGATGTCGATCTTAACAAACGCGTTGGTCCTGTCTCCGCGGCGCCATACGGCAGCGCGAGCATCCTCACCATTTCCTGGATGTACATTCGGATGATGGGCGCGAGTGGACTAACCGAAGCGACGAAGATCGCGATTTTGAATGCAAACTACATGGCGAAACGTCTCGACCCGTATTTCCCGGTCCTGTTCAAAGGCAAACGCGGACTCGTCGCGCACGAAGGCAGTGCCGATCCTCGCCAATGGAAAAGCGCCGGAATCGAAGTGGAAGACGTCGCCAAACGCTTGATGGATTACGGATTTCACGCGCCGACAATTTCCTGGCCGGTCGCCGGCACGATGATGGTCGAGCCAACCGAGAGTGAATCGAAAGATGAGCTCGATCGTTTTTGCGACGCGCTGATATCGATCCACGCAGAAATCGAAGCGGTCGCGAACGGAAAGGCTGATCGGCAAAGCAACGTCTTGAAGAACGCACCGCACACGGCGCGGCAAATTGCTTCGGACAAATGGGACCGGCCCTACTCGCGTGAGCAAGCGGCATTTCCCGCGCCATGGACGCGGGAACACAAATTCTGGCCAGCCGTCGCGCGGATCGACAATGTTTATGGCGATCGGAACTTATTCTGCTCCTGTCCTCCGCTCGAAGAATTCAGCGCAGAATAGATTGAGTTCTCCTGCCTTGGCCGGTTCTGCCGAATCGGCATGCGGAATAAACGCCTCAGAGAAATCGGCAGAGCAAGAAAAAACGAACTGCTATCCTTCCGGCGCTAGTTCAGGCGTCGCGACGACGCGGGTTGGAACGAGGCGCAGTGCGGTACCGCCAATTTCTTCCGCCGGGGCGGCGCCGGTTTCGTGGTACTCGGCGTCCTGGTTAACCTGCCAGAGATCGTAAAGCTTGGTGTCAGCCAGAATATTTTCGGCGCATAACATCGCGGTCATCATGGCGTGGTCCTGGTTGTTGTACTTGTGCATGCCGTTGCGCCCAACGAGGTGCAAGTTCGGATACCGTTCCTCTATTTCCTCGCGGATCGTGGCGACATGGTGCGCGTAATCGTCATCGTAAACTGGATAGGCCTTCTTCTGGCGGACGACGCAGCCGTCGAGAACGTCGCCTTCTTGTGCAAGGCCAATCTTAATCAGCTCGCGTTTGCCAAGCTCGATTAAATCTTCGTCTTTCGAATCCCAAAGCCCATCGTGCTCGAAACAAAAATATTCGAGGCCGTAACACGCCTTGTCGGGATCGGGCACCATTTCCGGCGACCAGGAACGGAAGTTTTGAATGCGGCCGACTTTCACGCTCGGGTCGTGGATGTAGATCCAATTATCATCGAACATGTTTCGCTCTTTGAGAATGAGCATGACGGTGATGAAGTCGCGGTACTTGAGGCTCTCGGCCGCGCGTCTTGTTCGCTCGCTGACTTGCGGCGACAAACCGCAAACCAATGCGCGCATCGGAGC
>JBAQJG010000407.1:0-7220 GCA_049300145.1 Chthoniobacterales bacterium
GTGGCGAGAATAGCGGACAGCCCGAGTGCGGCGGCGCATGTGTGAAACAGACTGCCGATCGTGATTCCGAACGCGGACGCGATTCCGGCGGCGCGACCTTGCGCAACGCTACGGCCGAGAATGTAAGCTGTATCGGGCCCGGGTGTGAGATTAAGCAAGACTCCGCTGGCTAAGAACAGCGGGAAATCATGGATGCCAAACATTATGAACTCGCCTTTACGCCAACTCGCATCCGCATCTACCTAACAAAGATGCTATAAATCAACCCGAGCAGTCCGCTGCCAAGCACGACGGGAATGATGTCCCATTTCCAGCGCAGCATTCCGACGAAGGCGACCGTGCAAATAACGACAGCAAACCAGTCAATTGCCCCCGGGTGCGGGAAGAAAACGCGAAGCCCAAACCACACCGCGAGATTGAGGACGACACCGACAATCGCCGCCGTGATCGCGGAAAGCGCAGTCGCCAACTTTACGTTGCCGCGCAATTTCTCGATGTGCGGCCCGCCCAGAAAAATCCAAAGAAAGCAGGGCGTGAAAGTGGCCCAAGTGGTGAGCAACGCGCCTAGAGTTGCAGCGAGAAGCGGGGGCAGACCTTCCGGATGCTGCCACGCGCCCATGAAGCCGACGAATTGCACGACCATGATGAGCGGGCCGGGAGTGGTTTCGGCTAGACCAAGTCCGTCCATCATCTGCCCGGGCTTGAGCCAGCCGTAATGAAAGAGCGCTTGTTGCGCGACGTATGGCAGCACGGCGTAGGCGCCGCCGAATGTGACGACCGCGGCTTTGCTGAAAAACAATCCTTCATTAAACAATGTGCTCTGCCAGCCCTTCGCGATGCCGGCGATTAGCGTCGGCACAATCCACAACGTAACGCACACGACTATAACGCGTATCGCACGCGCCCAACTGGGCCGAGTGTGCGGCGGCGATTCTTGTTCGTCGCTAATTACAGATCTCTCCAGCTCACCACCATCGCTCGATAGAACTTGAAATTTGTTTTTCCAAAAGAGGCCGCCCAAAAATCCGATCAAGCCCGCGCTCAGTACGATGATCGGAAATGGCACTTTGAAAAAATAGATCGCGATGAATGCGAGGGCAGCCAGCGTCCACATCACTTCGTTGCGGAGCGCTTTTCGACCGATGCGAATGACCGCTGCCATGACGATGGCAGTGACGGCGGGTTTTAATCCGTAAAAGACGGCCGCGATCCAGGGGAGGTTGCCGAATGCCGCGTAGATGTAACTCAGCGCCCAAAGGACAAAGATTGAAGGGATGACGAAAAGCGATCCGGCAACAATGCCGCCCCACGTTTTGTGCAAAAGCCAGCCGATGTAAATCGCCAGTTGTTGCGCCTCCGGCCCGGGAAGCAGCATGCAGTAGTTCAACGCGTGAAGAAAACGCGACTGACTGATCCATCTCTTTTTTTCGACCAGCTCGGTTTGCATGATCGCGATTTGCCCCGTTGGTCCGCCAAATGAAATGAAGCCGAGCTTGAGCCAAAATCGAAACGCCTCGCGAAAAGTCGGCGCAAGATGTCGATCTCGTTTGGCGACATCTGGCATTTCGCGATTCATGAAGATCGAAGCGTTGAATAAATTCGCGCCCGGTCAGTTTCGTGCGGCTAAACGATCTTTCAATTTCGAACAGTACTTGGCCGGTATCGGTCAAAATAAACAACCATGAAAACAACCAACCTACTAATGGCAGCAGTTGTGAGTGCGAGCTTGGCATTCGGCGTCGCCGCGCAAGCAAAGGAACACGAAGAACAAAACATCAGCAGTTCTGATGTTCCGGCGGCGGTGCAGAAAGCGGCCGACGCGCAGGCAAAAGGCGGCAAGATTGTCCGCTGGGAAAAGGAGGGCGTCGACTATGAGGCCGTCATCGAAAAAGACGGCAAAGAATGGGGCGTCAAAATTGATGCCAACGGCAAGGTGCTAAGCAAGCACAACGAGAGCAAAGAAAAGGGCGAGAAGGGCGAGAAGTATTAATCGAAACGCGAGGTGGATCGAGCAGTCCTTTGCTCAATGCTAATTTGGCGGCCAAGCCGCATATTTATGGCATCGTCCGACGGAACGGCCGATCCACCTTCGCATTCCGAATGAAGCTCAAGCTATTAAAGGCGCGCTCTTGGTGGGCGGCCTGCGTCAGGGTTAGTTCACCGATCGAAAAGTGAACTTATTCTGAGAACAATCCTTCACCTAGGCGTTGGGCTGGTGCTTTGCTGCGGCATAGTCACCACTCAGGCACAAGATCGCACACCGCTCCAACTAAAACAGACCATCGCCCTGCCTGGCGTGAAAGGACGCATAGACCACTTCGCGCTGGATCCTGCGGGTGACAGGTTGTTCGTCTGCGCCTTGGGCAACAATACCGTCGAAGTCCTCGACTTAAGAAAGAGGGTGCGAATTCATTCCATCACGGGCCTCGGCGCGCCTCAAGGAATCGCCTACACCCCTGAGCTGGATCGTCTCTTTGTTGCCAATGACAAGGGCGGTATCTGCAAGATCTACGACGCAAAATCATACCAGCTGGTTGGAGAAATAAATTTCAAAGACGACGCCGACAATGTCCGGTACGACGATGCATCGAAGCGGATTTACGTGGGCTTTGGCACTGGAGGAATCGGAATCATCAGCGCGTCAGAGGGCAAAATCATTGGAGCAATAAGACTCCCAGGGCATCCGGAATCGTTCGAGCTGGAAAAACAGGGGCATTGTATTTTCGTGAATGTCCCCAACGCGCGGCAAGTGGCGGTGATTGATCGTGAAAAAAGCGAAGTGATTACAACTTGGAAAACCGACGGCGCGCTTGGAAATTTTCCGATGGCATTCGATGAAGCCAATCACCGATTATTTATCGGATGCCGCACGCCACCAAAGCTGGTTGTGCTTAACACGGAATCGGGCAACGTGGTCGCGAGCATCGACATCTCCGGCGATCCCGATGATCTCTTTTACGACAGCAAGAGCCGTCGCATCTACGCGATATGCGGCGCGGGCAAGATCGACATCATCGAGCAAACTGAGGCAAACACCTATAAAGCCTTCGCCAAGTTTGGCACGGCGAATGGCGCTCGCACTGGACTTTTTGTGCCGGAGCGAGACAGCTTGTTTGTCGCTGTTCCCCATCGGGGCAGTCAAGCAGCGGAGATTCGCTGTTACCAGATCGAATAATCTGTCGGATTTTCCGGTCACTCCTCAGTGTCTGCGGCTCGCAGTGAGGGGAGTGGGATTTACCTGGAACATTGCGAGTAATGCCGGCAATACGATGAGCACAAGCGGCAGCGAAAAAATCAGCCCAGCAATAATCGCAATAGCCAGCGGCTGTTGCATTGCCGAACCCTGACCGATCCCCAGCGCGAGCGGCAACAAAGCCAAAATGGCCGCGAACGTTGTCATCGAGATCGGGCGCATGCGGTTGATTCCGGCGAGGATGAAACGGTCGTTGCTCGCAGGCAGATCGCGGAACTCCGAGTAATAGAAAATCGCGATCTCGGTGACGATGCCAACGATCATGGTCATGCCCATGCGCGAGGTGATGTTGAACTCGGTGCGTGTGACCCAAAGGCCAAGAAAAACTCCGGCCACCGCAAACAACGGAATGAGCAACATGGCAACCGCGACGCGAAAACTTTCGTAGAGAAAGAGCAGGAGCAGAAACACGAGGATGATGGCGGCGAGTAAAATCATCGTGAGCCCCCGAAAGGCGATCTGTTGCTGTTCGTAAAGGCCGCCGAAGGTGTAAAGCACGTTACTTGGAATCACTCTGGAACGGGCGAGCTTCCTCTTGACTTCGTTCGCGGTCGAACCGAGATCGCGCCCGCTGATGCGAGCGGTCACCGCGACCATGCGTTTGAGATCGTCTCGCATGATCTCGGGTTGGCCGCTCAGCGGAGTGAGTGTAGCCACGCGCTTAAGTGGAAACAGATGGCCATCGGGTGCGCGCAAAAGGAGATTGTCGAGGTTGCGGATAGTTTCCCGCACGTCGCGCGGGATCCACACGCGCACGCCGATCAACTTCGGGCCCTGTTGAATGCGGGTGGTGACGTTGCCCGTCAAAAAATCATTGAGCGCTTTGGTCACCACCTCTGGGTCCATGCCTTCGAGCGCGACCTTTACCCGATCGACTTGGATGTTGAGCGCGTCGCCCGCCGGCACGATGCCGTTTTTGACCTCGACGACACCGCCAACTTTCGAAATCGTATCAGCCACTCGCGGAGCGAGCGTGCGCAAGAGTTGGTCGTCGTCAGAGTAAAGTTTGATTTCAATTGGCTGCGGCACACTCGTGAGATCGCCGATCAAATCTTCCATCAATTGCAAAGTCTCGATCTGAAGGCCGGGGATGTGTTTTTCGATCTCGGTGCGGACATCGTCCATAACTTCTTCGATTCCGCGGCGCGGGAATGGTTTTAAACGAATGAAAAAATCACCGGTGTTCGCTTCAGTGATACCGCCACCGAGCTGCAATCCAGTCCGGCGCGAATAGGTCTGCACTTCCGGAGTTTCTTGCAGAACCGATTCCACCTGGCGAAGAAGGCGATCGGTTTCCGCCAGCGACGTGCCGGGCGGCGAAATGTAGTCGAGAATGAATCCGCCTTCGTCCATCACGGGCATGAATCCGGAGCCCACATTTTTAAATGCGACAAAGCCGAGCAAGAGAAGCGGAATCAAAAACACAATTACAAACCGCGGTTGACGGAGAAGGCGCTGCATCTTTTCTCGATAAACTTCGTGCACACGGCGCGTGAAACTCCCGTGTTCTTCGATCTCGGCGTCTCTTCTTTTCAATAACGTCGCGCACAGGATTGGCACGACCAGCCACGCCACAACGAATGAAATGATCAGACTCGACGCCATCGTTAGGGACAGCGCCTTGAAAAATGCCCCGGTCACGCCGGTGAGAAACGCCAGTGGCGTGAAAATGATGATCGTGGCCGCGGAAGAACCGGCCAAGGGGCTCGTGAACTCGCTCGCTGCGCCCAGCACGCGCGAATGCGGATCGGTTTCACGCGTACCGCGGACGCGCCGGACGATATGTTCCACCATCACAATCGCATCATCAATGATGAGTCCGACGGCAGCCGCCATGCCGCCGAGTGTCATGATGTTGAAACTCATTTTCAGCGCGTAAAGGAGGAGGATTGTGGCAGCGAGCACGACAGGTACCGTCAAGGTCGCGATCAAGGTGACTTTCCAGTCGCGCAGAAAAATGAGCAGCACGAATGCAGCGAGAATGATGCCGATGAGCACCGCATCGCGGGTGCTGCGTTCTGACGCGGTGATGAGATCGCTTTGATCGTACCAGCTTGCGATTTTCACCCCGTCTGGAATTTGTTTCTTCATTTGGCCGAGCTTCGCCTTGATCCCACCTGCAATCTCCACTGTGTTTCCGCTCGGTTGTTGATAAACTTGGAAGAGCACGGCGTCGTGACCATCGGCGGTCACCCGAATCCATTGCGGCTCGGACGAATGTTCGACCTTGGCCACATCATCGAGCAAGACCACACCATCCGGCGTTGAGCGTAAGACAGTGTGCTCGATCTGCTCGAACTTTTGAAAACGCGTGTCCGAAACGACCAAGTAAAGTTTGTCGTATTGTTCGAGATGTCCGACCGCGACAAGAACGTTCGAGGCGGAGAGCGCGCTCGCCACTTCGGCCAATGTCATCTTAAACGATTGCAACTTGTCTGGATCGACCGTGACCCGATATTCTTCGACCCGCCCGCCTTGGACGCCGACGCGCGCGACTCCCTGAACCGTGGAAAGCGCCGGGCGCAAAGTGTAAAGCGCGAGATCGCGTAGCTCGACCAAAGAGTGAGAATTCGAGGTGAGGCTGTAAGCGATCACCGGAAATACCGTCGGATCCATGCGCTCAACTTCAAACGACGTGCCGGGGGGCAGGCTCGGCAGAATCTTATTCACCTGCGATTGGGACTGGAGCATGGCCGAAACCATTTCTTCGCCCCAATCGAAATTGACGGAAATTTCCGCCGTCCCGCGACTGGTTGTCGATCTTACGTTGCGCACACCGGGAATCGCGCGCACGGTTTCTTCGACCGGCGTGGTTACTTCGACCGCCATCTGCTCGGCTGGCCGATCCCCCGCATCGAGTGTAATGCGGACGCGCGGGAAACTGACTTGCGGAAAAAGCGCCACCGGCAGGGAAAAACTTGCAAACACGCCGGCCAGCGCGAACGCGCCGAGCAAGAACAAAATGGAACGCGCATGGCTGTGCGCCCACGCGGTAAAGTTCATTTTTGAATTTCCACCGCCATGCCGTCTTCCAATTCGTAATTGCCGATGGTCACGACCGGATCACCTTGGTGCAGATCTTCCGCGATCAGCTGTACTTCTTTTGGAGTTTCCGCGCCGATTTTGACCGCGTGCTCAACCGCCCGGTTGTTTGCCACCGTGAACACTTTGTATTCACGGGACTCGTTAGGCAAAACCGCTGATCGCGGCGCGACCAGTGCGTCTTTTTCCGTGCGCTGAATCTCGCCGCGAACGTAGCTGTCGAGTAACAGCTTCGTTCCTTCGGGCAACGCTACGTAAACATCGACAAGGCGCGTCGCCGGATCGACGCGCCGTGTCACCAGGCGGATAGAACCTTCGACTTTGGCAGCGGTCGGATCATTGACCGGAAAGATGATGATCGGTGCGCCGTCTTGGGCGGCCGAGAGATCTTCCGGTTCCAGGCCGAGTTTCACTTCAATCTCGCTTTCAGCAACGATCTCAATCAGCGGACTGCCCGCCGCCACAATCTGACCGTCCTGCACATTCACTTTGGCAATCACGCCGGCCATGTCGGAGTGAATGCGGTTATCGCCTCCGGCGCCAGCGCGTTGTAAGGTGGCAAGCTGCACTTCGGCGTCACGCGCTGTTTTTTCCGCCGCGCTCAAATCCTGATTTGTGGCAAGCTTCAAATTGAAACGCTCTTGCGTTTGCTTGAGTTCTTTCCGGGCGGCTTCTTCGGCATTCTTGGCCTGTTGAAATTGAACTTGCGCCGCCGGGCTCAGCTCGATTTCGGTTAAAGGATCGTTCTCTTGCACGAACTGGCCGGGCGCGACGAGAATGTGTCGCACGCGCGTTTCAAACGCGACCGAGACCGAATGCGTTTTGCCCGGCTGGGCAACAACGCTTCCGTAAACGATTACTTTTTCGGTGATTGTTTTTCGTTCCACTTTTGTAATCTGCACTTTCGCGACCGGACCAGCGGCCT
>JBAQJG010000408.1:0-1772 GCA_049300145.1 Chthoniobacterales bacterium
GTCGAAGATCTCCATTGGGCCGACCAGCCGGTTCTACGGCACTTGGCCAGATTGACGATCACGGCTGCGCAACACCCCGTCCTCTTGATCATGACGTCGCGGATCGAAGGCGATCCGCTGGATGAGGCATGGCGTACGGAAGCGGCAGGTGCCTCGCTAACGACAATCGATCTCGGTCCTCTGCCATCGGTCGATGCCTGCGCTCTTGCCGAGGCGTTGATCGCGGCGAATAAGACTTTCGCAGCGCGCTGCGTCGAGCGTGCCGCCGGCAACCCGCTTTTTCTTGATCAGCTCCTTCGTCATGCCGATGAGAGCCACGCCGTTGCGGTGCCCGGTTCAATTCAGAGTCTGGTCCAGGAGCGCATTGACCGGCTTGATCCGGTGGATAAGGCGGCGGTGCAGGCTGCCTCAGTCCTCGGCCAGCGGTTCGTAAATTCCGCTCTAGCGTATCTGCTCGATAACGCGGACTACGTCGCCGATCGTCTGGTATCGCGACTCCTGGTGCGACCACAGCAAGCGAGTGGAGACATCTTTCTGTTCACGCACGCGCTGATCCGAGACGCAATCTATGACACCCTGCTCCGGAGCCGGCGGCGGGAGCTGCACCGGCGCGCAGCGGAATGGTATGCCAATCGTGATTTGGTGTTGCGCGCCGAACATCTCGATCGGGCCGAAGATCCCGAGGCCGCGCGAGCTTATCTGGTCGCGGCTCGCTCGCAGGCGGCCGAATATCGTCAGGAAGCGGCGCTGCAGCTTGTCGAGCGCGGTCTCGCGGTCGCCTCCGATCGGACCGACTGTTTTGCGCTGACCTGCCTGCAAGGTGAAATTTTGCACGACTTCGGCGCTATGCCGGAGGCGGGTCGCGCCTATCAGGCGGCGCTCAATGCAGCCGTCGACGACCGGGAGCGTTGCGCGGCATGGATCGGGCTCGCGGCAGTGAAGCGGGTGACCGATGATCTTCCGGGTGCGCTGGCGGATCTGGAGCAGGCCGAAGCGGTCGCCGTGCAATACGCTCTCCTCGCGGAGCAGGCCCGAATTCATTTCCTGCGCGGCAATTTATGTTTTCCGCGAGGGGACATAGAGGGCTGCTTGCGGGAACATGGGATCGCCCTGGAATTAGCGAGGCGTGCCGGCGCGGTCGAGCTTGAAGCCATGGCCCTCGGCGGTCTCGGCGACGCCGAGTACGTTCGCGGAAGGATGATCAGCGCATACAACCGGTTCCACCTGTGCGTCGAACTCAGTGAGCGGCACGGCTTCGGCCGCATCGAAGTGGCGAACCGGCCGATGATGGCCTTCACCCAATGGTATGCCGGCGACACGAGAGGCGCGCTCGCGGTCGCTGACGCCGCGATCGACCGAGCGGCGCGAGTTGGACATCGCCGGGCGGAAATGGTTGGCCACCACGCTGCATTCTTCTGCAGGCACGCTCTGATGGATTTCGAAGGGGCGCGTCTAGACGCAGAAGCCGCCCTGACGCTGGCGCAACAACTCGGCGCCCGGCGCTTTGAGACCGAAGCGCTGGTATTTCAGGCGGAGCTTCACCGGTTAGCTGGACGTCGGGCGGAGGCGCTCGCCAACGCAGAAGAGGCCGTCAAGATCAGTCGCGACACGAGCATCGCCTTTCTCGGCCCCTTCGCACTTGGCGCACTCGCCTTAGCGAGCGACAACCCGATGGCGCGCCAGGCAGCATTGGAGGAGGCCGAAGAGCTGCTTCGGGCGGGCGCTGTGAGCCACAATCATCTATTGTTTCCGCGCGATGCGATCGAGGTCTA
>JBAQJG010000409.1:0-4634 GCA_049300145.1 Chthoniobacterales bacterium
CCCTTGCGCCTCGCTGAGCCAACAATTCTCCTGAATGGAGAGCTTCGGATCGAATGTCGCGAGCGTGTCGTAATCAAACCGCGCGCCGAGTGACGGATTGAGGAAAGTGGTGCAATTACGAAAATGATCGGCGTCATTCATCGGCGTGATGCGCGCGCCGTAAAAAATGTTGGCAAGCATCTGACGAACCAGTTCGAACTCTGTTCTCATTTCCTGAACGAGCGCGTCGTAGTGCGCGTGTTGCCGTGCGGCCGTTGCCATCAACGCTGGTGAAGTTTCGATCTGCCGCGAGAAATAGAGGACGAGTCGCTGACGGCGCAGTCTGCGATCTACCATCGCCTGCCAATAGCGAGCGAAGCGTTCGTTACGACAGCGTCGAGTCCAAACATTCGTCGCGTGTTCGGTTCGCTCCCGGTAGCGCAGTAATTCGGATCGATAGTCGGAGTCGCAGAACCATTGGACCTGCAAGCGCAGCTTGTCGTGCAGGCACGAAAGCAATAACGCGAGTTGATCCTGAAACGTATTTAGATGCTCCGGCGCCGCGGCACTGAGATCGGCCGGCTCGATGACGAAGCCTTTTGAAACAAAACAACCTTTGCGCAGTCCGTGAAAGACAACGAGGTCGCGGACGAAATAACCGTTGGGAGAAGATTCAAACATAATTGGAAGAAGAGGTTCGTGGCGTTGTCTCGCGTGGAGGTTGGGGACCGAAGCCGGGGCCTTTGAGCCACAGCTCGAAGAGATCGATGTCGTAGCCGGGCGGTTTGCCCTGTCGTAGCGCGAGGGCATAGAGCAGCGCCAGGCCTAATGGAATCAGCGCGGGAACGGCTGCGCTGAGCAGAGTCCATTTCCAGATACTGAAAAGTAAGAGGAGCGTTATCACTGCGGCGAATGCTCCTCCGGCTACGAACCAAAATAGATTGCCCTCCAGGCCCCACGTTTTGCCGGCGGAGTCGTCCGCGCTGTTCGTTTCTGTAAAGCGCAGTTCGTGTTTGGCGTTGGCGCTGCTGCTCATTGAAACGAGCCGACATCAACGGTCGAGCTGTCCAGACCGAATGCGGTGAAGAGTGCCTTCACGATTACCGGCGCCGCGGCGATAATCAGCCCGCCGATAATGGAAAGTTTCCCGGCATCAGTGTCACCGCGTCGAATCGCGAAACCGCCGCCAATTACGCACACAGTGCCAAAGATGAATCCGATGAGCATAACGATTCCCATCGCTTTGCTCGCGCCTTGAGCGAGGCCGCCACTGGTTTGAGCGAGCATGGGGATAAAGTGATGTGCGAGGAAAATGCTTTTCATGTGCACGATGTTTTAGCGCGCGGCGCACCCGCATGCTGCTCCAGCGCCAGAGCGACCTCGCGGCGCGCGCTCTGGCAGGCTGTGTTTGATGAACACATGCTCTATTGCACGCGAGCGACTGGAACACCTACGACACCTTGAAGCGTATCTGCACGAGCAGATTCGCGGACAGGATCACGTTATTCCGCGCGTGGTCTCTACGCTTCATCGCGGGGAGCTTGGGCTCACCACTTCCGGGCGTCCGCGGGGTAGCTTTCTGTTCTTAGGGCCAACTGGTGTCGGAAAGACGGAATTGACGATCGCGTTTACGCGTTACCTGCTTGGCGATGACAAACTATTTCGCTTCGACATGTCGGAGTATCAGACGCAGGAGAGTCTCGGCGTTTTGCTCGGTGGTCGCGTTGGTGAGGTTGGTCTCCTCGGAATGGCGCGCGCCAAGTCTGCAACCGGCACGCTGCTGTTCGACGAAATCGAGAAAGCACATCCGCGCGTGCTTGATCTATTCCTGCAAATTCTCGACGCCGCGCGCGTGACAATGGCGAGCGGTGAAACGCTGGACCTCAGCGGCTTCTACGTTGTGTTCACGTCAAACATTGCGGCGTCGGAGATTCTCGGTCTTCAGCACTCATCGTTCGCTACAATGGAGCGCCACGTACTCGCAAGGGCACAGCAATCGTTGCGGCCGGAACTCTATGCGCGCGTTGCGGAAAAATTGGTCTTCAATCGTTTGAGTTATGAAGTGCAGATGGAAATCGCGCGGCTTCACATCGGACGGGAACTTTCCTTTCTTCGCGATAAAGGTTTTCATCTGACCGTTGGCCACGCAGTTGTTGCGTTCCTGATGCAACGCGGATTTCATCCGCGATTGGGTGCGCGTCCCTTGCGCGACACGATTGAAAAGCATCTGCGCGGCGCGGTCGCGGATGCCACGCTCGCCGAAGTAAGTTCGCGTACATTGGAATTCGTTGTGTCTGCAAACGAACTCGTATTGCGGCCGGCATAGCTCCCCGAAGCACGAAGGTTCTAATTCGATTTCGTCCGGTTACTACTAGTTACATGTAGAACTTGTACTTTGTCTGTGGCGTCACGCCCGCGGGTAATTCAGCTAGAATCTTCCCTACGCTCCGCGCGAATCGAATGGTGATCGGCACAGAGCTGCCGAAGAAACAGCTATTCCAATTGACCTTCGTCAGACCGAGGATTTCCTCGCAAATAACCGCGACTGTGGAATCGCCGTGATGTTCAACGATCTCGAGCGGATTAGGGATACGCATGCCGGGATATGTTCTAAGAAAAGGGATGTAGCCTTGGGTATAGATGACATGGTGCGAGTCGCTAAGACTAATCACAGTGCCTCGCAGCGGAGGTTCCTTTCCACATCGCATGAATCGATGGTCTAAATATTCGAGTGTGATGAAGTCGGCGCGAGTTCCGGCACCCACCGCCCTGCGAAACCCCCCGAGTTCCTCAGGCCAATAACGACTTGTTTTGTGCACCACGACGCGCGTCGGCCGGCTCTGATGAACCGATTCATACGTGGCTAATGCGCGAGTAAGCAATTGCTCTGCGCCACTCTCGCTCAAATGTGCTTTTCGATCACGTTTGCGGTCAACAACCGCGCGGTCGCCTTTGAGAACAAGTCCCTCACCGGTACCTGAAAACACTTGGGCAAGGCTCGACTGCATTGTCGCATCGGGATGCGGCGTTTCTTTGTAGAACGACACACCTACGAAACAGGTATTCGAGGGACCGATTGCAGCTGCCACGGTATGTTGCCAGCCTTGTAGTACAAGGCCGTCAAAAGATTCCATGCTGTGGATGCTGGATCTTGATTGCCGCTCTGACCTCTCAATGTGCTTTCCCACGCGAGCTGCGTCGTTAAACCGGAACTCATCGCATGTGCTTTCAACGCGTGGTGAATATTCCAATATCCGGTTTGCCCGTCCTGTTCGGCGGGTTCATCGAACGTAAGACCCAAAAGCTCTTGTCCGGTTAGCCGCACCTTCTCCAGCCTGCGTTGTATTTTCTGCACCGGTGAAAGGGTGATTTTCATAGCTGAGAATTCGGCGCCTATCGTCTTGCACTCATTCTCAACCTCAGGAGGCATAACAACTACGACGACACTGGGATTAGGCTCGACAGTTGAAAGTGCCCCAAGCTCTGCCGTGACTAACTGCACTACCTCGCGCAGACGAGTCGCCGGATTTCCAGATTTGACGGCATTTTTAAAGAAATCGAGTGGAATGACGCGTTGAATTCCCGGGTCGGTTTCAAACGCAACGCAAAACGACTTATCGATGCCTGGAAAATCAGGGAAGCAGAAGGTGTCGAATAGTTTGCCCTTGGAATTTAGGCCGGGTTCGATGCGTGAGCTGGCGCGATCAAGATAGGCGCGCATCGCGTCGATTCCTTTTCCGGTGCCGACAATTCCGATCCGAATTGCTCTGTTTGAGAGACCTGAGGCGACCGGCCCGAAAGCGGCGAGTCCCGCTCTCGGGTCTACGGACAGCTCTCCGTCTCCGAATATGAGCTTCGGTTCTGGAATAAAGAAACTCGGAAAGGTCGGTGGTGCCTGTTGGAGTAATCGCTCCGTCAGAGAAGCTGCTTCCTCCTTTTCGTCTCCGCGCGATCCATCCGAACCGTCACTGACGTTTGCGAGCGATTGAACGCTACTCGGGTTTGCGTGCCGCAGAGTTGAGTCAAATTCGCCGACAAGAACCGAAACGTGGACGAACCGCCGGGGAGCGGAAACAGATTCGAGATTATCGCGAGGCCGTAAAAGCGGCAGCTGCCGGAGAAGTTGGGCGTTCGTTTGAGAAATTGGAGAAACTTGGGGCAGTCGTCGAATGCGGCCTTGGCGAACAGAGCACTCGACTCTGCGACGGTTATCTCGATATCGCCGAGCGCGGCGAATCGGCGATTGTCGTGTCGCAAACACGCGCTGAAGTGCGCGAGATTAACGATGCCATCCGCGAACGACTTCGCGAGCGTTGTCTGCTCGCAGGCAACGAGACGAAGGTCATTGCCTTGGAGCAAGTCGACCTCACGTCGGCGCAAAAACTGGATGCCAGACATTATCCAGGTGATTGCGTGCTCGTGTTCAATCGGAACCTGAGCGGCTGCGTCCGCGGCGAACGCGGAAAGTTGATTGGAATAACTGCAAAGCGTTTGGCTCTCGAAGTGAATGGAAAAGTGCGGCATATCCCGCTAACGCGTCTCGATCACATCAACGTCTGTCAGGAGCGCGCACTCGCTCTTTCTTCAGGCGATCGGCTCCAACTGAAAGCGAACAGCATAAGTGCGGATGGTCGCAAACTCGCGAATGGCGAAGT
>JBAQJG010000410.1:0-9421 GCA_049300145.1 Chthoniobacterales bacterium
CCGTAATCTCTAGTTCGCCGCGCGCCGATGGCCGCAGCGTCCGGCAGAGATCGACCACACGCTCGTCGTAAACATAAAGCCCTGGCACGGCGAAATGACTCTTCGGCTGTTTCGGTTTCTCCTCCAGACTGACGGCCTTGCCCGCGGCATCGAATTCGACCACGCCGTAACGTTGCGGGTCGCGCACTTGATATCCGAAAATGCACGCGCCGCGCTCGAGCTCGAGAGCGGCGCGATAGAAGTCAAGTTTCCCATAGAAAATATTGTCGCCGAGAATGAGCGATGCACCGGAGTGGCCGATGAATTTGGTGCCAATCAAAAAAGCCTGGGCAATCCCTTCCGGTTTCGGCTGTTCCGCGTACTCGATGCGGATGCCGAGTTGCGCGCCGTCACCCAAATAACTGCGGAGCATCGGCACATCTTTCGGTGTCGAAATGAGGAGTACCTCACGCAAACCGCCCAGCATGAGCGTGGCGAGCGGATAGCAGATCATCGGCTTGTCGTAAATGGGGAGAAGCTGTTTGCAGACGATTTTGGTGAGGGGAAAGAGACGGGTCCCGGCACCACCGGCGAGAAGAATGGCTTTCTTGTTCATGAGCTTGTTTTTGGTTTTCTCTCCGCGCTCTTGCGGCTCCATCGCGCTAGCAACTCCGACCATTCCTGCCAGAAACTCGCGTGTCTGGTCAAATTGATCCCGATTTTTTCTTCGAGCTGCCGGATTGTTTTCGTTGGAAAGGAAAAACGGGATGCCTTGTCGAAGAGAAATGAACTGCCGCGACGAGGGATCAATTTGCGGTCACTCAGCCGTCCGCCCTCGCATCGGGGTAACGCGCTTTTGATCCAATTTTGCGGCAGTTCCGGTCGCGGCTCAATCGTGGCGCTGACTGTAACATCGACAATCTCCCGCAAGATGAGCGCACAAAGGAGTGCGCTCGAGCTGGTCGCGTGGAGGTGCGAAATTTCCTTCTCCGGGAGCAGTTTGCGCAATGCGAGAGCGAAACGCGCCTGTCGCAGGAAAATCGCGGCTGGTGCGCGCTCGTCTTCGTTTGCTCGCTCCTGTTCCAATTTTTGCGTGAGGGCGCGGTTCGCCCGCCACTCTGCTTCGATTGCCATTGCGTCGGGCAAAAATTCCAGCCGCTCCGCCCACTGTTCCATGGTGTGAGTAAAACGGGCCGTGGAATTCAACTCGCACACGAACGGCACGATCGAGATGTTGCGTCGCTTCATCTCGTAAAGCTCGCGCTGGAGGAGCGGCAAATCCTCGTCCGGCCAGCGATCGATCAAATAGGCGATCTGGTGGACAGAATGGTGCGCGGCTGGTTCGCATCGCGCGACGGACGGCATCTCCAACAGTTGCAGCAACGGCGCGACTGTTTTCTCGATTCGAAAATGCTTCTCTATTCGTCCGCGTCCGGCCTGACCGTAGCGCAATCGCAGCGCGGGATCGCGTATCAATCGCTCGAGCGCATCGGCTAGCGCGGTGGCGTCGCCGGGCGGTGCCAACAATCCCGTTTCTTCGTGGACGACTAATTCGGGAATACCAGCGAGCCGGGTCGAAACGACCGGGCGCGCAGCGGACATCGCCTCCAGAATTACGGTCGGGAAGACATCACTTGCGCCCTGGCCATCGACCACCGAAGCGAGCGCGAAGATATCAGCAGCGCGCAGTTTTTCGAAAACTGCGCCTTGTGACAATGAGCCGAGCAAAGCGATTCGCGAAGAGAGGTTCGCCTTGTCGATCTCTGCTTGAAAATTTTCGCGCAGCGGTCCGTCGCCAACGATCTCGCAAGTAAGATCAAGACCGCGGCGCGTCAATTCCGCACACGCGTTGATGAGAAGTTCGAATCCTTTGAACGAAACAAGCCGGCCAACGCTGAGGATTTGCGTCGCGGGATTTATCGTCGCCGGAAGCGGAGGCGGGAATCGTTCCAGATCGATCCCGTTGTAGACCCGGTGGATCTTCGGCGCGGAATCTGGGCAGCGTTGGCAAAGCAACTCGCAGCTGTAATCGGTTTCAGCCGCGACAAACTCCGCTGCGGCGCAGATTTCGCGCAGAAGATCGTCGTTTCCCAGATCGATCATGAAATCCTGGCCGTGCGCGGTGACGCTGAAGGGGATGCCGGAAATTTCTTTCAGGAAAAGCGCAGTGTGCGCGGCGCGGTTGGCGAAGTGGACGTGAAAGTGATCCACGCCGTTGCGCGTAAAAAGGTCCGCGAAGTAGAGGGCATTGCGCGCACGCTGCTCGGACTTGAAGCGCCCGCCATATTTCCGCTCGTGAACATCGACAAGTGCGCCGGGCCACTTGCCGTTCACCTTTGCATTTTTTTCCCAGATTCGCAGAATTTGCTGGTGCGGCGCGTAGTGAATCGGCGCGCGCAGCCGGGAGATATGCTCGTGCCGCAAACTGGTGAGGGGAGAATAGACTGAGCCAATTTCAAGGGCCAGGCCAAAGCGTTCCAGGGCCAGCATTTCGGTATCGCAAAAGGTCTGCGAGATGACCGGATAGCGCGAGTAGAGGTAGCCGAGTCGCATCGCGCCCGATGATTAAGCGCGCCGCAGTGAAATAGCAACGCGGCTTCCGCCAAGATCGACGGTCATAGACCGCCGCTACAATTACGAGAACCGGACGTCTTTGCCGGGATCCATCTCGAAATCCAGGGTGAGAGAATCGGCCGTGTTCGGCTTGATCACTTCTTCCATGAACTTCACGTGAACGGGGTCTTCGCGGAAGATGGCGTACTTGTCCATCGACTCGAAATCGATCGCGATAAAGAAGGGCCATGGCAATTCGGGGTCGATCCGTTTCCCGCATTTGATGCTTAACACCTCGGGGATTTTCAAAAGCTGCATGCGGGTATTCATCATCATTTCCTCAACGCGCGCGGGAGTGACTTCTGGCCTGAGCTTATAAAGGACGATGTGGTGAACCATGGAGGCTAAAGGTATTAGGCGGTTCCGGCGGGAGGCGCAAGTGTGAATCCCGCGACTCTGGACAATGTCGATTCGCCGGGCGCGTCGCGCTTATTTTTTCCAGTCCAGCGCGCCTTTTTTGAGCGCGTAAACGTAGCCGACCATCAAGATCGAGATGAAGCTGAGCATGCTCCACAAGACGAGGCTGCTCTGCGCAATCGCCTCTTTGTAAACGACCGCCCATGGATACATGAACACGATCTCCAGATCGAAAAGGATGAAGAGCATGGCCACGAGATAAAACCTTACGCTGAACCTCGGTTGTCCCCCGCCTTGCGGCACCATGCCGCATTCATACGCGCTATCTTTCGCCCGGGTGCGTTTGCCGGTTTTTCCCAGCGCGACGCTCACGAGCAAAGCGGAGGCGGCAAAACCTATGGCCACGATTATTTGCAAGAGAACCGGCAGGTATTCTCGCAGCATTCGCCGTTGCTCGAAAATTGGCGCGCCGTCGATCGACTATCTTACGCTTGCGGCGAGATGCCCGTTCTGCGGTGCAATCGCATGCGCCAGCGCCGAGGGAAGGCCTTTGTATTTCTTGCCATTCTTTTTGACCGCGCCGCGCGCGACCAGATTTTGCAGCTTCTCATAGGCTCGCAGCCGCAGCATTTCCTCGCCGCCGCTGGCCGCGTTTCGCGCCCGGAGATTTTCGTGCACGATATCGAAAAGTTCTTTGAACTCGAATGAGGCGCGCCGGGAGAGCACCGCCACCAGTTCTTCCGTTACGAGATCAGGGACGCGGCGGGAGAATGCATTTTTCTTTAGAATGGCCATAGGCCGAGAAGGATAACACATTTTGGCGAGAACGCAGCATATTTCTCAGCCCGACCGCGATTAACAAGAGATAGCGCCGAAATGGCGCGCCGCTAGCGGCCCCGCTGCCAACCAATCGCCCAAAATGCGGTAGGCAAGCCCAAACCTATCGCTGCCTGATTCAACGTAACTGGTCCAACCGATTCGGCCATATAACCGTCGCGCTCATATCTCTGTGATGAGACAATTGGGCTGAGATGTTTGGTAATGACCTCGGGTGCGGGGACCTTGCTAACATCGATATAATCATTCATCGTAGGCATGAACGCCGCGCTCATCAGCAGCATGGGGCGCAGAGTCGTATCGAGCCGCGAATAGAGCAGAGCAGTATCGACATAGGTAAAAAAGTTCGTCGGCACCGGAACGGAGCGCGCCGCAGCCGAATAAACCTGCGAATTCGATAAATCCGCTGCCGAGATGCCGGAGCGCTTCATCACTGCCTCTACCGAGACCCGGTCCAAACCTGCAACCAGGATTCGATTCGACAACGCAAACGACGGCGTGATTGGGATGAAGCTGGCGGGGGATTGCATCGAGAAATAGCGCACGCCATTTTTTTCCATTCGTGTCCAGGTGGCGTCTTCGTCCAATTTGGTGAGGGCCTCGACAATCTGGCTGGCTTTGGTGGCATCTTTGACTGGCAGCGCCAGGAGTAACGATGGCCAGCGCGCATTGGCCGGCCAGTCGGCGAAGGATCCCAATTCCAATCCAAACGCGGCCTTCCAATCATCCGCTGTAATCCCGTTGGCGGAGAGAGTCTGAAAAAGTTGCTGCACTCTGCCGCCAATGCCGGCCGTCTGATTGATCGTGTCGATCTTTTGTCCGAGGTTGAGCAGCATCGCGAGGTAGAAAAACGTGTCCTTCGTTGCCAGCGTCAGGGAAGATCGATCGAGCGTTGTATCTTGTTCCAGCTTCGGCATGCCGACGAAGATGACATCGCGGATTTTCCCGTTCTCGAACCGGGTCGTCCCACAAATCGCTCGGACCTTCTCAACCATGGTGCGTTGATCAGGCGTGATCCGCTGTCCGATGGCCGCGCGGAGCGATGCGAGTTTGTCGGCAAAAGCCTTTGGTTGCAGATAAAAAAACGCCGCGTAACTCGATGGCATGTGCGCGGCAGCTGCGCGATATGACTCTCCCCCATCCAGCGTACCTTGCGGATCTTTGCTGGGCCGATCGGTGCGATCGAGCAGCGCTTTCAGTTCCGTGACATCGTTCGAGGCGAAAAACCAGTGCCCGTCGTAAGCCGTCGCCAATGTGAAGGCAGCGGCGGCGATCGTTTCGATCTCATGCTGTTGGTGGGCGATCTTCTCGCGCTTCGCCGTTGGATTTCTTTCGAGCAATTTCGCTCGCCATTTGCCCACGATCGCCTCCGCTGCATCCGGACTTCCTCGAAACCGAAAACCGCCCGCAAATCTCGGATTGTTATTGTCGATGGAAATGAGCGCGACGAAGGCATCTTTGGGATCGAGCTGCTCGATCTCCTGTAGCGTCTGTGCAGTCGCATCTGTTTTCGGGAGCCTGGCCAGCGGCTTGCGCAAAAAATCCTGCACAGTGGGTTCGCGGTAGATCTGGTAAATGTCGGAGTGATGCCACTGGTCACGCGTTTGGTTAAAGTCCGGCACGTGTGCGACGAAAATCGTTTCGCGCGGGAGAAGCGCGCTGACGACCGCGTGCGACGTCTTTTCCGAAATGCGTACGCCGTACCAAATCGCAAGCGTTGCGAGAGCGCCGGCAATCAGTAAAAGGAAAATTCGTTTCATAAGTGCTGGATGCTGGATACTCGATGCTGGACGCGGGATCAATTAACGAAAACTCGGAACTCGCGCCGCCTTCCATCAACCATCAACCTCCGCTTACGCACGCGGATGAAATTGCCGGTGGACGGCTTTTAATCGCTGTTGATCGACATGTGTGTAAACCTGCGTAGTCGAAATGTCGGCGTGGCCGAGCATTTCCTGGATGATGCGCAGGTCGGCGCCGTTGCCGAGCAGATGCGTAGCAAAGCTGTGCCGGAGCAAATGCGGATAAATATTCTTTTCCAATCCGGAGTGGCGCGAAATCCTTTTCACGATCTGCCAAATCCGCGCAGTTGTTAATTTCGTGCCGCGCTCGGAGAGAAAAACTTCGCTGCCGCTACGGCGTTTCACAAGCTTGGGCCTCTCCACCGACAAGTAAGCGGCGAGCGCGTTACACGCTTTCCGGCCGACTGGCACGAGGCGGGTCTTGTTTCCTTTGCCGAGTACGCGCAAGATTCGTTCTTCGAAATTGAAATTCTCGAGCCGCGCATTCGCCAGCTCGGAGATGCGCAACCCGCTTGCGTAAAGCAGTTCGACCATCGCTCTGTCGCGCAATCCGAGAGAAACTTTCGTATCGATGTTTTCGATCAAGTGCTCGACCTGCAATTCGTTCAGCGTTTCCGGCAAATAACGCTCGATCCGCGGCAGTGTAAGCGCTTCGGCCGGGTCGCGGTCAATCGCGCATTTCTCCGCGAGGAAGCGAAAGAAAATCTTCAGCGCGACCACGATTAATTTGATCGAGGACGCGGACAACCCCGCCCGTTTCCGGTCGCCGAGATACTCGCTGATCAGCGGCAACGTGACGCCGCGGAAATTGTCGATCCTTTTCTTCGAGACGCACCAGTTTGCGAACTCTGTCAAAGATCGTTGAGTGGAGAGTTGATAATTTTCCGACAGCCCGCGCTCGACAGCGAGGAAGCGGATGAACGACTCGATCGCATGCTCCACACGCGACCATCAACCATCAACTATCAACCATCAACCCTTGCACAGTTGAGGCGTCGAAACAGGTGCGTTGACAAGAATGGAGGTGGCGAGGTTCTTCGCGCTGAAGCGCTTGGGATTTCTTCATGGTGACCGCGAGGGTTTGCCCATCCGATGCTCGAAAGGCTGGTCTGCGCAGAACGCTTCCAAACCATTCCTCAATTACGCCAAAAACACTGCAAAGCACTGTCAGACAAGCGCTAATCACCATCCAAGAACTGAAATCCCTTCTCTAGCTCGGCTCTTCGCCGCTTCCGCGCCATCCGGTGAATCCTGCAATCCGTGATTGAAGGGAGGATACCGCCCATTGACAAAGGAAGGGCAAATGTTCGATGCTTGACTTGCGATGAGTTTGGATTTGAACACCATCCTGAAGGATTGGCCGCACGAGAATGGCACGATCAAGGTGCGTAAGATCATCGGGCTCGATGGTCGGGAGAAATTGCAATTGCGGATCGATCTCGGCGTGTTGCAAATGGAAATGACCGGCCGGCCTGATGGACAACGGCCGCACAATTGCGAGTCGCTCCTCGCTTATCATCAGAGCCGCGCCGCGTGCGCGGAGGAAAAGGCGAAAGACTACGAGCTGTCGCCAGAGCAATGCACCGAGCTTCAGCAGGAAGGCATTCAATACTATCACCGTTATCTCAGTTTGTTTCAGATCAACGATTTCGCCGGCGTCGTGCGTGACACCCAGCGCAACCTCGACCTGTTCGATTTCGTGCTCGCGCATACCAATCGGGAAGAGCTTTCCTGGGGCTTGCAACAATTTCGGCCTTACGTGCTGATGATGAATACGCGCGCCAGGGCGTCCATTTTGCTCGGCCAGGGAAAATTCGCGGAAGCGATGAGCGAGATTCGACGCGGACGCGACGCGATCGCGGATTTTTTTCAGCGCTCAAATTTTCCCGAGCTCGCGTCGAAAAGTTCCGAGATCAACTTTCTCGACGAATGGCTCGAGGAAGTCCGCGCCAAACGTCCGCTCTCGAAACTGGAGATCATGCAGCGCGAAATGGAAAGCGCGATCACCAAGGAAATGTACGAACGCGCCGCCGAATTGCGGGACGCCATCAAGCTGTTGAAGACCGGCGGCGCGGTCTGATTCTGGGGAGCGCGCCTGCAACTCGCGTGCTGATTTCGCCGACTCGGCGAAATGAACTTCTCAATAATCAGAACTGGCAGTGCTCAGAATTTATTCATCTTGGCCGTGTGATTCGTGTAATCGGCGGTAAGTTCTTGTGTCTGTCCTACGCCGAACTGAAAACGGCCAAGCCCCCGCTAAGTGTCGTGCTGTTACTCGTAAACAGGCTCGAGTTCCTGATCGATGATTTGTCCTGTAAAACGATCGATCGCAACATGTAGCCAGTACCGTTTCTCGCCTTCGACTACAAAGTTGGCCAGACTTAAGGCGTTTGGAGGATATCGCCCAGTTTGCGCGATCACATCGATCATCAAACCCCAGGTTCTAGTTTGACCTACTTCGGTCAACGCACGGGCGATCGTTTCCTTCGTTTCTTCGTTTGATGTAAAAGTGGAATGAGTGACGGCACTTGCGAGACGTGCAACATCCTGACGTCCAATTGCTGGCAGGCTCGTCGTTGCGTTCACGATGCTTGTTGCTGCTAGCGTCGCGGCGGTCCGTGGAACAGTTGCGGACAATGATTCGGTTGTAATTGCTCCCATGAGAATCGCAGCGAGCACGTAAATGTTTTGTGTATTCAGGTTGACGATCCCAGAGCGCGGAGTGGCCGTATTGTAAGTGAAAAGATCAAGCAAGGGAGCGTCGGAGCTGCCCGCTGTTCGGAAATCAAGGCTGGTAGAGCCATTTCTGTACGCGTAACCTAACTCCCCAACATTCCTGAAGTTGCGATTTAGAACTAATACGGTCGAGGGCGGAGGCGGCGCTCCTGGTTCTGTGGATGCATTCTTATCTACGCCGAACGCTTTCTGAGGGGCCGCGGGATCTCCGAATTCGATCCAAGTTGTGTCGTCATTTTGGTCACGCTGATCGATCAACGAAGCTCCGATTGAAAGAATCTCACTCATCGACGTCCCAGTTGGCAATGCATACTTGAGTAAAGGAAATAGGTCTGGACTTTGGTTGGTTCCGTTTACCGAAGGAATTGCTGATAGCAGCGTATTGCCAGATGTACCGCAATATCGCCAATGCTCAGCGGTGGGGCCTGATGCCGGTACATAGTTCAATCCGAAGTATTGTTGGATAGCCGCAGCATCGTTGGGAGGCGTGGTTGCGAACAAATCGAAGCGGCTGAGTGGAAATCTGCCAGCCAACTCAGTTCCGGAATTACCCCAAGTGGAGCGGTTGGATTCTCGCGAGAACGTGCCCAAATATTGCAGCATAGTGGCCGCACCGGCGTCCGTATCGCTTCGAAGTTTTATTAGTTCAGCCCGGGTGATGAAACCTTGATCCGTCCGATTGGATGAAAGATTCGTCGCAACCGTTCCGAAATCGCGACTTGTGTCCAAAAAGTAATTTACAAAGTTCGAAGTCGCGGCCGCAGTGAATGTAAAGCTGGGGAAAGTGCCAGCCGGTTGAACGGTCGCATAATTTCGCCAGCCGATTATCCTGTTTATAACGGTGTTACTTACAAAACTAGAACCGGTTGTCGGCAAAGCAGTGAGATCTGCAAAAGCGATAACACCTTTCCTTCCCACGTAGGTTTTTGGCGCCGGAGTCGGCGAAGGAAATCCGGCAACGTTGATATCTAACAATCCTCCCTCATCGTAAACAGCATAGGCATAACGGCCGATCACGTAATTTGAATTTCCGTTTGCTGCGTTATTCAACGCACTTGAACCAACACCGAGACCGGTCTGGACTGATGGTCCGCCTC
>JBAQJG010000411.1:0-2616 GCA_049300145.1 Chthoniobacterales bacterium
ACACGACCACGATCGCGAGATACAACTTGGGTTTCATAAGCTAGTAAATCGAGCCGATTTCATGTGTGAGGAAAAGCTTATTTTGGATCCCGGATCCTCCTGCTCGCGCTCGCAATCGGTTCAAACAAGATTCTTCTCGCCTCTTCGGAGCGAACCAAACAAGTTGCGACTCATGATTACCACGAAGAAACTAAACATTGTTATTATCGCCTTGTTATCTCTTTGCGTCGCCGGCTTTTGCTTCGCCCAAACCACCCCGCCGCCCGCGAGCATGAGCACGAGCGCAACTGAGCACGGAAGCAATGCGCCTTACACCGAAGGCCCAGTCTGGGTCGTCACGATGATAAAAACCAAAGCGGGATTAGGCGATGATTATCTCAAGTCCATCAGCCAGACCGTGAAGCCAGTTTACGACGAGGGAAAAAAGCAAAAGATCATCCTCGATTACAAAATTCTGGATGGCGATGCGATGGGTGCGCAGGACTTCAACATCCTCATCATGGTGGAATATCCGAACATGGCCGCGCTCGACGGATTGCGCGACAAGATGGACCCGATCGTCGAGAAAATCATGGGCTCCGAAGACCAACGCCGCGCCACCGCCGTGAAGCGACTCGACATCCGCGAAATCCTTGGCGTCAAAACGATGCGCGAAATCACGCTCAAGTAATGGTAGAGCGCGACGGCTCGTCGCCGCGATAACTTTGTAGGGGAAGCAGTCTGCTTCCCACGGGACGACAACGTCGTCCCCTACAGTTTCCACGGCAACGCGTTGGGATCGGCAGTTCACGACGACCCGAAAAACGCATCGATGACGGCAAACGTGTCGATGAACCCATGAGACAAAACGCAGATCCAAAGATTTTTGCCGCCTAACAAGTAAGCGCTTCCCAGAATTAATCCGGCAATGCCTGAGTCGATAATTCCAGACGGGCCTTTGTAATAGTGCCCGTAACCAAATAAGACCGACACGAGCACCATCGCGATCCAGTACGCTGCGGGGGATCTGGCTCCAACGTCAGATCCGCGTGTCAGCAAATATCCGCGATAGGAGATTTCTTCGCCGAACGCGGCGAATGTCCAAACGATCAACAGCGCTAGCGCGGCGACTCCTAGGTTCCCGGAAATTTCATTTGCGAGTGCGGGTGCAATCGGCGCCGGCCAAAATCTTCCCGTCAACGGTTCGATAATGAATTGGCCAAGACAAATTCTCAGCGCCGCAACAGCCAGCGCGATGAGAATGACGCGAACCCATGATTCCGGTTTTTTGAAACCGAACGCGGACCACCGCCTATCGCGCAAACGAGCCGATGCCAAGCCAAGCACAAAGAGGATCGGCACTTCGTTAGGCAGAATACGAAAGACGTTATGCCCGATGACGATGAATGCGCCTAACAAAAACTCGAATGCGCTGAAAACGCGAAATGCAGTGGTGAACGAAGTTTTCAGATACCTTTTCACGTAAGATGTGGCCTGGGCGCCGGGTTTGGATTCAAAAATCCAATATGCGCCTACGCTTTCACGATCCCTGTTTCTCGATCCACGGCAACGCGTCGAGATCGACATTGCCGCCGGTGAGAATGATGCCGACGCGCTTCCCGCCGATGTCGATCTTTCGCTCCATAATCGCGGCATAGGGAACAGCTGCTGACGGTTCGATGACGATCTTCATCGTCTCCCAAATCGTCCGCATGGCCGAGATAATCGCTTCTTCGCTCACGGTCACGATGTCATCGACGTAACGCTGAATGATCGCAAAAGTTGGCGCGCCCACATTTGTCCGCAGACCGTCGGCGATTGTGAATTTCTTTTCGGTATGAATCAATCGTCCAGCGCGAAGCGATTGCGCCGCGTCGTCCGCGTTTGTTGGTTCGACCGCGATCACTTTGATTTTAGGTCGCAGTGATTTCGCCGCGACCGCCGTGCCGGAGAGCAACCCGCCGCCGCCGACCGGACATAACACAAGATCGACATCTACGTCTTCAAGAAGTTCCACCGCTGCAGTCCCCTGCCCTGCCATCACATCTTCGTTTTCGAAAGAATGAATCAAGGTCGCGCCAGTTTCCGCAATCACATCCGTGCATGCGGCTTTACGCGAGGCGTCGGTTGGTTCACAAAAAATAATCTGCGCGCCGTAACTTTCGACCGCGCGCACCTTCACCTTGGCCGAATTCGTCGGCATAACGATGTGCGCGGGAATTCCGCGCAGTTTGGCCGCGCGCGCCAGCGCAGCTCCGTGATTCCCTGACGAGTGCGTCGCCACGCCGCGCCGCGCCGACTTGTCGTCGAGCGAAAAAACGGCATTGGTCGCGCCGCGCGCCTTGAAGGCGCCGATCTTCTGAAAATTCTCACACTTAAAAAACAAATGTGCCCCGCTCGCCTCATCTAACCGCGAGCTCGTCATTACCGACGTACGATGAATGTGCGCACGAATCCGCTCATGCGCCGCGCGGATGCGATCAAAGTCGAGAGACATACTCTGCGAATGCTATATTCGCTGTTGTGGACCCTTACGCCAAGCCTAACGAGCGGAAAGTCGGCGCGCAACGGCCGAAGATTTTGCATTTGCCGAGCGAGATCGACAAGCGTACGAAAAGTGAGCGACAAGCGGAGAAG
>JBAQJG010000412.1:0-8585 GCA_049300145.1 Chthoniobacterales bacterium
TGGTAGCTGTTGCTCTGGTAGCTGCGTTTTTTGGCACGATTTTCGAACTTAACGCGGTTTGCCTGCGCTATATTGATGCGAGTAAAGAGAGCCTGGCGGCGCTTCAGGGAGTGCAAGACCGCCTTGAAGCCTTACGCAACCTGGCGTTTACACCCGACCCGGCCGGATCCGACCTGGCGAATGCCACCTACCTGCAGACCCTTATGGCCACTCCAGCCAACAGCTCCGATTTCGCCAAAACAAAACCGACCGAGGTCGTCACGATCAAAGCCTACGATACGGCCACGAAAAGCAAATCGGGAATTGGGATTCAAATCACGCGTCCGGCCGGCGCCAACGTAACTCCATCGATAGACCTCAACTCGCTTGTGTTGCCGATCCCGGCCACAGTCCTGGTTAATGTGAAATATCAATGGAGCATGCTAGGAGGCCGGTCTGTTAGTGAGCAGACCGAAACCATCATCTCATCGGGAACCAAAAAATGAAACTAAGCCAAATCAATAATAAACAGGGGTTCACCCTTGGCGAAATGATGATCGCCACAGCGATCAGTTCGCTCACTCTTGCCGCTACGCTCACCGCTTCAATTTCGCTCCAGAAGAGCTTTAGTGCCGTTGACAACTACTTTGCCACGCAGATTCAGCAGATTCGGATCGTCGACTATCTTAGCCGGGATGTGAAATGCTCATACATCGTAACCAGTACGACCAGCCCACAAACGGTCACTTGTACGATCCCTAATTACATCCAAGCAAACGGTAAGCGGTCCGATCCGACCCTCACGACGAGCGGCACCGGTCGAATAATCGTTGATTACGGGAACACGGATTACAGCGAAAGGACCGTGTCGGACGCTGTGACGACCAGCGGTTCCACGACGCTAACTTCCCCCCCTCCAGGCGATTTCACGAGTTCCGACGTCGGCAAATCAATCGCTGGTACGGGAATTCCGCCGGGGACGACGATCCAAAGTTATGTCAGTGCGACAAACGTCACGCTGTCGAGCAGCGCGACTGCCACCGCGAATAGCGTCGAGGCGGTCATTGGGGCGAGCACGGTCGTTTACTCGATTAGCGGGCAGTCCATCCAGCGGACAGCGAATGGCGTTCTGACGACGATCGCCTCGAGCACAGACAATCTGCTTCCTTCGTGGTTGGACGTCGATCTAGCCAATACGGAGTATCTCACCACCAACATAACCTTCCTCCCGATCTTCACATCAGCCGGGGTGACAGCGGAACGAAGCGGTACAACAATCTATTCCACGACCTATCTTCGCAACAAGCGCAGAGGCTAATCTCGACATCGATTCACCAATGCAAACAAAACCAGACTCAAATCAAGACGGAAGCACGCTTATCTGTGCGTTGTGCACAATTCTGATCGTCTCAATTATCGGAGCCAACGTTCTCCTAAACTGCACCACCCGCTATAATGTCTCCTCTAAGCAGCTCAAAGGCTGGAAAGAGGCCTTGTACGCCGCGGAGGGTGGGGCTGATATCGCCTTTTCCGAAGTGCGAAAGTTCGCGCCTCCTTCCACCGCTTTCCTCACCAGTAACGGGTGGACTACGACTATCGGACCTTCCTATACTTCCTATAGCAGGACGGACGGACTACCTTATTCTTTCGGGCAGAACAATAGCCTTTCGGCAAAAGTGACGGTTGACCGGCTACCGGCCACGCTGTTTGGTCAGCCGGGGCAGTTTTGTTATCGGATCCGCTCCCAAGGAACGGCCACGCTGCTTGGTCTGCCGCGGGTTGGTATGGATGACCGCATGAACAGTCTGACTAAAGGCGATAGCTTGCTCCGAAAGATCGATTTCAAGTACGACCATTTCAAAGCCGCGTATGGAGATGGCGACGGGAACGGCATAGGGATAGTGCCCGTCTTGAACCCGCAGATCACGCGGCGGATCGAAACGATCGCCGTTCCGCAGTTTTCGACCCTCTTCAACGGGCTCAAGACAGCCAGCAGCTTTGATGGACCCGGTCCCGCTGGCTTGATTGACAGCTACGATTCCAAAAATGGCCCATACACGTTCGTCGCCAACGATCCTTCCGCGCAATATTACACCGATTCGCACAGTGAAACTGTGTCAGTCGGGACTGCCAGCTTTACCGAAGGGGGGCCAATCTATGGAAACGTAACCACAAATGGAGGCAACGTTACTCATTCTGGCACCAACATCAGCGGATCAATTGACAACAGCGTGCCATTCACCATTCCGCCGGTTGTTAGGCCGGACACAACAAGTTACACCACGGGACCCGGCTCAACGATTACTTTACCGGCGGGAACAACGGCAGCAAACCCGGCGACATATTACTACAGCTCGTTAAGTAGCGGTATCACGATCACTGGGCAAAAACTGGGGGGCAGCGGGCCTAACAAGAACGCGCCAATTGAGACGTACGTTACCATCGTTGTGGGAGTCGGCGGCGCTACAAATGGTGATGTTAGCGGGAGTATCAACATCGATGCAGGGGTCAGCGTCAAGATTTACTTCACGGGCAACCTAAGCTTAGGTACGGGAAATATTCAGAACAATAACGTTGATGGCGCCACTGGCATCTATAACGCGGATGGGTCATCTTCGGTTGACTACAGTAAGTCGGGTCACCTTCAGTTTTCTGGGATTAACCCTACAGACCCATCTTTTCAACAAACGGTCAGCATCTCACCTGCGGGTGGCCCCAACAAGGACTTCTATGCGACTATTTATGCGCCGAGCGCTGACATGGGGATCAACGGCAATGTCAATGTATTTGGCGCGGTCGTTGCCAAAACGTTCAAGGGTAACGGAAAAACCGGGTTCCATTTCGACAAAGAACTCGCCCTGCTGCTCGGTCCCCCGACCGATTATCAGATCGCGAGTTATATCGAAGACGTTCGATAACGAGTCCGCACCCCTGGCTCGCTCTTAATCCGCGAAAAACTCTGTTCCCGGGCCATCTGCTTGAGCTTACGGCGCCGCAACTCGTAAGTCGAGACCACCGCGACGATTAAACCTATCACCGGGAAAAACGTGTCGGCCTCCGGGATAGGTGCAACCACCCGCGACCATCCCTCGAACCCGCCGTTACTGGGATAGGTATTGCCGAAATGACAATACATATAGACAAAGTCAGATGAACTCGTGCCAGCGAAGGTGTTCGTCGGTATGTACGCATACATGTCACCCGAGCCGCTTCCATGGTTGCGCGAAGCATCCATATAGACCGCATCACCCGGACTGAATGAATAGCGCAAAGCCCCTATGGAACTGACGTTCGTCGTGGTCTGGCTGCCCGTCGGCGAAGTATAGAATTGCAATTGGTCGAGTGAGAGCAGCGGATGGCTGTTGGACTGATTAATATCCGGGAGCAACTTAAAATAACTCGTGTTGCCGACGATGACGGTGGTCGCCTGAAGGTTTGCCAAAGTCACGTCCTGCGTCCAAGGACCGGCCTTATCATCGAAGGGAACCGGCGCGCCGGAAGTGTTGTAGCCCTGTTCAACCGGGTCGTTCTGAACGCGTAGGAACGGCTGGATGACGCCGGTCCCAGTCGGCTGTGCGGTGGTAAAATCGAACACGGCGCCGTTGATCGTGCCGCTGTCGCCATGAATCAGGTCGACAATCGTGGCTTGAGCGGGCGTAGTCGCAAAGAGAACTCCAGCGGCGACGAGCGCCGCGGCCATGGATCTTTTCAAGTCATCCCTAGTCATTCCTGATTTCTCCTGTTGTCTTGGGCGGATTTTCGGTTGAGCCACGCTTCTATGATTACCATATTCATAATAATTTAACCGCAACGTCAATAACGGTTTTTATGCCAACCATCAATTGCTCCCTTGAAAAGCCCTTTTTAGCCTGGAAGACCGAGGCTAAAGCGAGGAAAAGAAACCGCGCGCCTTGAGGATTCTTTCCCTCGCCTACCGAACATTAAATCCTGACGCTTTTGACGCGGCTTTTTCGCTTGCTGCGAGCTCCCAGCGAGTGGGGCGGGCCGGTAAAAATCAAACCCGAGCCACTCAGAGGAACTTTTGGGACCGGGGTCAATTAAAGCTAACGCGAGAACCAAGTGATTCCTCGTGTTCGCGAAGAGGGACGACAATGCTGCATCTTACGCTTTCGGCCCAGGTTTTTCCTTGCTTGCGGGCTCTAGCGAGCGGGAGTGAAAAACGGGCTATTTGCTCGTCTTTCAAGGTCAGCAATCGACTTTGACCAAAGTCCAGCGTGGGCCAAAAACAAATCTGCCGACGATTGTGCGCTCAATAGGCTATGTATTCGTGCCATTCGCCACCCACTAGAAAATTAGAGCGGATCGCTTCAAAAATTAGAGATTCCGCCAGGAATATTGACTGTCTAGAAATGCCTTTTGCAGCTCTTTGAAGTCGGCTTCGCGACAAGTCAACTGAAACTGGATCTGCTCTTTGCCGCGGTTCAGAAATAGTATCGAGCGGCTGTAGCTCGCCCCATAAAAATCATAGGCAAGCGTGATAAGAAATGTTTCCTTGCGATTCATCAGCAGCGGATTCTTTTCCTGCGACACGACGGTGACATTTTCGCTGTCTTTGGGCACGGATGCGACCGCTTCGGTCACAAGCTTTTTCAAACTCTCGTCGTCGAAACTGCCAGGCTGCGGCAGCGGAATCCTTGTGATCGTGGCTTCGGCCTGCGGTTTGTTCGGCGGGCGCAGTGTCAATTGAGTGGCGCTGCCGGAATACTCCCATCCGCGCGGAGCCTGGTAAGTTACCTGATTCGCGCCATCGGAAAATGCGAGTTGCTTCAACTTGACGCCATCGAGCTCGTATTGAACGACGCTGGGTGTAAGCTGCAACTCGGCCCGCGCCGAGACAATTAATAACGCCGCGATTACTGGGTGAATTAAAGAACGTACCATCTGCCTTTAACGTAGCTGTAAATTGCGATCGAGCCGGGCGGCAGCTTCGTTTGGAAATTGGTATCGAAGTACCATTTGCGCGCCGGTGGGTTATAAACATTCGCCTTTCCCCATTCGCCGATCGATTGCTTGCTCTGGTAAAGCTCGACCATTGAGCCGTAATAGCTGAGCGTCTTATTTGTCCAGTCCTCGAGAAGACGCGGAAAGTTCTCTGCCCCGCCGCTGTAAGCGCCATCGCCATAAGTATTGGTCGGAACGATACCGGCGATGAGCGCCGCGTTGATGGTTGTCGGCGAAGCCGTCGGAACCGTACCCGACTTAGCGTCACTCCAACCGTTGGAAAGGATGTTCACCGCATCGGCGAGAATCGAAGTAGGCGCGCGGGTATAACCGGAGACTTGAGGGGCTGGTGGATTCGAAGGGTTAATGTAGGTGCCATCTGAATTGAAGTTAGAAGGATCGTTTGATGGAACAGCGCTTCCGGTCCCGCCCGTGTTGAAGTCTCCCTGAAGATAAACCGGATTGTTGCTCGCAACAGTGAGTCCCCCTGTGGGAATTTTGCTCCCGTTTTTGATCCGGATTCCCCGCCTTGCACCGGAAGTCCCACTGCTGTCGTACATATAAATGATGGGGGCAGGCGTAGCGGAAGGAAAGAGTGCAGCAATGCCGGCATTGTAGGTAGGATTTCCACTCGCAGGAATTTCGAGCTGGCTAACATCGAGGGTTGCAACGCGAATCGTGGCGCCCTCACGGTTATCCTGAATAGTCTGGTTCGTGCTGATCGCGCCAGCGAGCGCGTTGTAGAGCGAGTTGCCGCTGTATATCTGCGTGGTAGCAAAAGTTACCTTATCTATTGTATAGAACTTCACTGAGTCGTGTCCGTTTACACCGTCGAAACCTGGTACACCAGAGGTCCCGTCCGTGACCTCGATAATGACGCTGGCCTGATCCCAGTAACGCTGGCCAGCCAACGGATCAGAGTAACCCGCAACTGGCGGATCAATTAACTCATGATAACTGTCGTTATTTGGATTGCTATCGGTCGTGCTGAATATTTGCGTCGAGTCCATGCCGAACGGCTGCAGAACTTGATCGCGTGCCGGCGGGAGATTGCTGGGATAGTTTGGAGATTGGGGAGTTTCTGTGTGATACGTATCTCCAGGCATAAAGTTAATAAACCAATCTGAGCCATACGTCACTTTGGATGCGAAGGTAAGCAAACTATGGGCGGTGTAGAGACTGGAATTCGTCTGCACCGCGCCGGTAATAGTGAATTGCACCCCCGGATGGATTTCCAACGGATCGACATAGAAGATCGCAAAGTCCCACGGCGAAAGCTGCTGCTTTTGAAATATGCGCCGGACTCTTGCCACTACATTCCCCGTTACTGCCGGCAGCGTGATGTCGGCCGAGGCGACATAGTTGTAAACTGCCGTGGTTGTGGCGCCGGTTTGGCCAAGCATGGGAATTGGTGTTGCCGCACGATCCGCGATAGGATTCCATTCGGCATCTGCCGCCACCACTTTGAAATTGGAAATAGCAGGAGGATTGGCAAGGCTGGCTCCGTAATAGTCCGCTGCCTCGGCGCCGAAGTTCGGGATATTGGGAAACAGCGAGGATGTCGGCAGCGGGATGGAGGTAAATGAGTTAGTCGGCAACGCTTGGTTGACGTTTCCCGGCTGGCGGCAGATCGATCGCCAATTGCCAAATAGAATGTCCAGGCAACTGTCCCCGATCCCGATTGCGCTCTCAAGCGTATTGCTGCGCCGCACGTTCCGGCTGATGTTCATCGTGTATTCAGCCGCTACGCCGGCAATGACCATCAGTATCGCGGTAATCGACATGACCACGATGAGGGTACTGCCGGACTGTTTACGAAGAGGCAATGTTGTCATTGTAGGCGAGCGTTAGGAGTAAAATGCAGGCGACAGCGCAATTAAAGAAAGATTGGTTCCGAGGATAGACGTCGATGATTAATTATCCATAAATATCACAATTACCGTAATTCGTCAACTCAATAAATGCCGACCGATTTGAGTCGTTTCGGGCGGCGGACACCCTGTCTGCGGAGTCCCGAAAAAGGCGCAATTGGGCGAGCGGACCGAGCTGACTGAGCCGGCCAAGAGGCATCAGCGGGTTCTTTTCATTGGTTCACTGGTAGTGAGTAAGTTGTGCTTTGATGGGAACTTGCCCGTTGAGTAGGATGTTTGCTGATCTGAAACCGCGGTTGTTGTACTGAAGATCGGCCGTAGAAAGATCGATCGCAGCCACGACTCGGTTGTAAGGGGCGCCAGCGGGAGTCGGCGGCGTGCTGAACGGCGTGTTGTTCGTAATATCATTTACAATCACGCGAACGCCCTGCTCCCGCCAACTAAGCGCGTTATTTGCGACGGTGTATGAACAGCGGTCAGTGATGAAGCAGACAATATCTCCAAGCGCACTGCCCGTCCCGCTAATAGCTATTGGCAGCGTGTGAACGGCCCAACTGCCACCGGGAAGCTGATAGCTGCTAGGAGTACCAGGCGCCACGAGGAAATTATCCACCGTGACGCTAAGGTTACTGGCGTTTCCGCTTACCGCGGTAACGTCCCCCTCAATCTGATGAGTCGCGATGATGAGGCGCTCTCCAACGGCCGGTGCTGAGGAAGCCCCCGTAAGCTTTATGTGAATCGTGCTGTCGCTCGTCGTGTAATCGCCGTTCGGGCCGCTGCCACCCGAGAGGATTTTGTGCGGTCCGGACCGCCACTGTTGAAACGCAATTCCCTCAGAGGAAGCAGGCACCGGCGATGCATATGGCGTGCCGCTCGCATTCGACAGCGCCGGCACCGACACGGACGAGTGCAGGTTTCGGAGCATTTCCAGCATGGCGACCCGCGCCTGCTGATGGGCCGTGTTCACCGCTGTGTTCTTAGCGCCTAGAACCAGCCCGCTATACAGCAGCGAGTAAATGATCAGGCCCAGCAGACCGATGAGCACGGTCGTAAACATCACCTCGATCAACGTAAAGCCGCGAGTGGCCGAGGAAAGTTTCATATGTCAGAAGTCCGGATGGTGGTCATCGAAAATGTATAGGGATTATTCCCCGCACGGGTGTGATTGAGGTAGTCGTAATTGATGGTAACAATGGCCATGTACGTGTTCGGCGCCGTCGTCGCGGATACGTCGGTTACTGTGATCGTCAGCGTGCCTTTAACAACGATAGTTGCCTGAGTATTGGGATCTTTGTATTGATAGACAGGCCATTGATTATCCACTCTCGTCACATTGTTCACATCTTTATAGACGTAACCAATCGTATGTGTGCCGACCGTCATGTCGTAGGTCGGAAGGTTGTACGGATTGTTGCTAGATTCGGTATATGTGGGAATCTGGCCTCTCTGCGGATTGAACGGGCTCATCGATTGGAAGAGGTCGATTTGATTCATTACAACGGTGTAAGCGCCAGTCGCGTTCCGGGTCACGGCCGCGAACGAATTGAGTTTAGTCAACACTCCGATGGCCGATGCAGCGCCGATTCCCAGAACAGCAATCCCGATTAAGGCTTCGAGCATTGTGAAAGCTGCCCAGTTATGCGGTTGTCTATGGTGGTTGTGGAAATTCACCAATACCTGTGAAAGCAGTAAATGTACCGCCAAGACCTCGCTTTTCTGGTCAGTGGGGAACGTGCTTGAAGCCCATAGGCCCTCCTCCAAACAAGGTGGATC
>JBAQJG010000413.1:0-1689 GCA_049300145.1 Chthoniobacterales bacterium
ATCTCGTTGCCTGCGTTCGGCCGCCCAAACTCATGGTCTCCACGCATTGCGATCAGTGGCAAGTGCACCCGATCCTGATCCCACGCATCTTCCAACTCATCAGGGGTTACCGCTACCGGTGAAAATGCAGTCTGCGGCTTCGATTGGAAAAATCCGAAGCCCTTTGCAAGCTCCGCCGGAACCAGATTTCGAAGCGTCACGTCATTGAGGATCATAAAAAGGCGGATGAACTGACCGGCCTCATTTTCCGCTACCCCTGCCGGAACATCACCCGTCACAATCGCAATTTCTCCCTCGAAATCGCATCCCATTTCAAAGTCTGGCACCTCGATCGGGGCCATGGCGCCGAGATTGCAATCGCCGGCGCCTTGATAGATCATCGGCTCGGTCCAGAACGACGCCGGCATGTCCGCACCGCGCGCTTTGCGAACCAGTTCGACGTGATTGACGTAGGCGCTGGCGTCCGCCCACTGATAGCAGCGCGGCAGAGGCGCAAGAGCTTTCCTAGGATCGAAGGTGATTTCACCCTCCACCGGGCCCGCCTTGAGCCGTTTTGCTACTTCCCGCAAGCGCGGTTCGCATCGCTCCCAGTCGTCGAGAGCATTCTGCATCGTTTGCGCGATCGCCGGCGCCGCAACAGCTCGCTTCAAATCGCGGCTGACCACAACCAGAACGCCGTCGCGGCTGCCATCCCCGAGTGTCGCTAGTTTCATTGTTGAAAATTCCCGTTAGAGCCAATGGGCGAGTACGGACATCAGCCGTGAATCGCCTTCCACATCTCTTGATCGCGCGCATCAGTCCAGATCTGAGGATGCTCGAGCCCGCGTAACTCGTCGTAGGCACGCGTCACATCGAACGCCAGAACGTGCTGGTAAATCGGCCAGTCTCCAAACCGCGGTGACAACAGTTCGTGCGCCAAATCGTGACAGCCTTTCAGGGCGAAGCCGCGCGCGAGGCCTGTCTGCACGGCGTGAAGGATCGAAGCAATGAAATCCTTGGTCATGTCAATCCCGTCACAAATCGCCTGTCGCGACATCATGGGCGCGCCACGGCCGGGGACTGCGGCTACCGCATCGATCCGCCGCAATCTCTCGAGCGTTTCCAACCAGTCCCGCAGATAGCCGTCACCCATGTAGACTCCGCACCGGTTCTCAACGAGATCGCCGGTAAATACGACCCCTTCAGAGGGAACCCGACAAATCGTGTCTCCCTTGGTATGTGCCCGCCCGAGCTGCTCGAAACGCACCTCCCGCGTGCCGTGCCAGAACGAAAACGTGCCTTGAAAGGTCGCGTGCGGCATGGTGAGGCCGGGAATTTCATCCATCCCTTTGAACAAGCGCGGAAAGCGGCCGATTTCGGACGCCTTATCGGCCGCGCCGCGTTCGCGGAGCAAGTCGAGCGTGTCCCTGGACGAATAGATCATCTGCGCACCGAATGCGGACGCGCCCAATACACGCACGGCGTGATAATGCGTCAGAAACAGAAACTTGATCGGCTTCTCGCTAATTTCCCTGATTGCCGCGATCATTTCGCGGGCGAGCGCAGGCGTGGCGCGCGCGTCGATGACGATGACGCTGTCATCTCCGACGATGAAGCCGCAATTCGGATCGGATATGCTGCAAAATCCGTAGATGTCCTTTGCAAGCTCGACGACCTGCGGCTTTTGCTCGGCGGTGTCCGTAACGGAAG
>JBAQJG010000414.1:0-3175 GCA_049300145.1 Chthoniobacterales bacterium
TTTCAGAACGGGAGCGACGTGATCAACTACTTGAACAACGGCCAGAAACGCGAACGCCTGAAGATAACCGGCTTCGAATATTTCGGGCATTCCAACCGGGCCTGTTTCATGTTCGATTACAGCAACAACATCGACAGCGCATGTAAATCGTGGCTGCACGACTCCGAGTTGACCCAGATCCACCGCGGCATTTTTGCGCGTGGCGCTTACATCAAGAGTTGGGGCTGCCACACCGGCGAGGAGATGTCGAAGAAGTGGTACAGCGCTACCGGCACGCATATGATCGGCGCGGTCGGCAAGACCCAGTACATGATGGAAGAATTGCCCATCCTGGTTTCCCAAAGTGATAAGTGGGTGAATTGAAAATGTCGAATGACGAATCAATGACGAAATCCGAATGATGAAGTAAACTAGCGGCGACGTTTTCGTCCTTCATTCGGGTTTCCTTCGTCATTCATCATTCGTGCTTCGTCATTTTCTTCTTCTGGATTGCTGATCTTTCATTTAGTCTCGCGGCGCGATGAAGTTTGATCAGCTCTATGCGCTCTATCATTGCTCGCCCCTTGATCGCGGTGATTTAAGTGTTGCGTCTGCCGCAGACGCCTTACAATTCTTGGAATGAAGATCTCTGCCGATACCCAAAAAGCGATCAGTCTAATCTTAATTTACATGGCGCTATTGTTTTCTTTGATTGGCGCTGCGGCGCGGATGAAATCACAATTCCACGCCCGTCTCGAAATTTCCACGGCCGGATTCGTGGTCGCCGCGGTACTGGCAACGCTCGGCGTGATCGCGTTCCTGTTTTCGTTCAAAAGCAAGAAATTGTAGGGCGTTTCTGTGAAACGCCGCGGCTGATGCGACGGCTTGGGCTGTAGAGGTCACTCTCGGAGCGACGCGATGCACGCGAGATTAGCGTCCGCGGGCGTTGGGTGAAAAAAATGCGGCGACGACTCTCCCGAATCGCCGCCGCTCCAACCCAAAATAACCGAAGTTATTCCTTCAATGCGTTGTGAAGTTCTTGCTGCGCGGCGCGCATGTCCTGGCGGGCCTTTTGCACGGCGTCGAATTTCGTCTGCTGTTCAGGCGTGAGCAGCGGACGAATTTGCGACATGGTGCCGGCCATTACCGCCTGAGTTTTCTGCATCGCGTCCTTGTGGATGGCGATGATCTGCGGTTTGGCTTGATTGAGAATCGGCTGAACCTTTGCCTGTTGATCGGACGTGAGGTTCAGCGTCTTGGTCAAGTGTTCGAGACTGAGTCCCTGGCCATGCCAGCGGCCGGGACCGCCTTCCGCTTGCGCGATGGCGAAGCCGCCGAGCGCGATAGCGCCCACGGCGACGAGTGTAAGTAAGTTTCGTTTCATAGTCTGTTCCTGTTTGTTGTTTTTGCGAAGCGCTTTTGCGCTCCTTCAAAAGTCATGACCGGACAGGAGTCGCGCCGGTTACATTTTCTTGTTTGTCGATCCGACGACAACTTGTAACCATAACGTGTCCAGGCTGGTCTTACCTAATAGTGTGGATGCGATCTTGACTACATGGATGATCTTGATGCAGGCGCGCTGGTTGAAGCTGCGCTCCGGAATGACGATGAAGCGGCTCGCGAACTGGTTCGGCGGCTCTATCCGCTGGTGGCGAAATTGGTACGCGCGCATCGTCCGCGGCGCACGGCCGAGGAGGACCTTTGTCAGATGATTTTCATCAAAGTATTTCAAAAATTATCCCAATTTTCGGGCAAAGTGCCGCTTGAACATTGGGTCTCGCGCATCGCTGTGAATACCTGCCTCAACCAAATCGAGGCCGAGAAAGCGCGCCCCGAATTGCGCTACGCCGATTTGAGTGAGGAGGAACAAGCCGTTGTGGAAAATCTCGCCACTTCAGCTCGAGAGCTGGCGCCGGACGAGCGACTTGCGTCCCGTCAACTCGTCGAACACCTTCTTGGTCTATTAAAACCGGCCGAGCGGCTCGCCATCGATTTGCTTTACTTGCAAGGACGTTCGGTTGAGGAAATCCGTAAAATCACCGGCTGGAGCGTAGCCCTTATCAAAGTGCGGGCGTTTCGGGCGCGGCAGAAAATGAAAGATCAGCTCGCCAAAATCTCCGTAAGAGAAAATTTATGACGGACGTGGACGGGAAAATCGATCGGTTGCTCCGGGCAGCGGCGTTGGCAAAGGAAGAGGCTTCGCTGGATGCGCCGTTCGGATTCGATACACGTGTCGTCGCGCTCTGGCGCGCGAAGGAGAAGGCTGCGTCGCTCGGTCTGGCGCGTCTTGTTCGGCGCGTCGCGTTCATAGCCGTCGCCGTGGCGATCGTAGCCGGGGCGGGCGCGTATCGCGAGGCCGGTCAAAGCCGCGAGAGCGGCGAGCCGGTGGCGAATGAATTCGCCATCGCGGATTCTGCGATTCAAGACGAATTTCTGCAATGAATTGGGCGTTGCAATGGAAATTAATCGTCGGTTTCGTCCTTGTCTTTGTCGCCGGCGGAATGACCGGCGCCTTCTTGGGCGCGTCGCACGCGCGCCATCTTTTCTTCGCGCAGCCTCATCGGGGAATGATCAGCCAAAGAATGCGCGACCACTATCGGGCGAAGCTGAACTTGACGCCGGAGCAAGTCGCCAAGATATCACCGATCATCGACAAAGCGGCCGCCCAGCTGGAAGAGATTAGAGGGACCACGGGGCGACGCGTCCACGAAACGATCGCGGAAGCGCATCGGGAAATGGCGGCCGATCTCACTGAGGAACAGCGCGCTAAATTGCAAGAGATCGAAGCCCGGCACCGGCGCTGGCACCATCAGGCTCGGGAACCGCGCGAATCCACGCCGCCGGAGCCGGAAACTTCTCCGCAATAATCGGGACGTGCTCGCGCCGCGCCCTGCAATTTTCTCGTGATCTCGCGCAGTTGTAGGGCGTTTCTGTGAGACGCCATCTCATCCATCGGCGTCTGACACAGACGCTCTACAATGTTTTTGCGATTTCGCGCAGCAATCCCGGCCCGCGATAAATCAAGCCTGTGTAAACTTGCAGGAGCTGCGCGCCCGCCTCGATTTTTTCGCGCGCCGATTCCGCATCGAAAATTCCGCCGGAAGCGATCACGGGGATGGCCGATCTTGCGGTGATCGTGTGCACCAGCGCGGTCGATTTTTCCCGCAGCGGCGCGCCACTCAAGCCGCCTTTTTGG
>JBAQJG010000415.1:0-6445 GCA_049300145.1 Chthoniobacterales bacterium
AGGCAGCCGTGTCGGCTGCAGTGGGGAATCGAGGAGACGCAGGCGACACGCCTGCCGCTATAGTGGAGGCCGCTACGACGGTAACCCGTGGCGCGCGATCGTTTCCATCTGTTCGCAAAAACGGTCCAGCTCGCTGAGCGTGGTGTAGACGTTGGGCGTGATACGAATGCCCTGAAACTCTTCGTGAACGATGGGCGTGGTGAAGATGTGATGTTTGTCGAACAGATACTTAACAACGGCGTCGGGGTTTGTCCCTTCGATGTGAACGTTCGCGATGGCGCACGATTGGTCCGGATCGAACGAAGTGTTGAAGCGAACCTTGGGCACATCTTTGAGCCGGTTCATCCAGTAACGCGACAGGTAACGCAATCGCGCTTCTTTGCGTTTGCCGCCGATCCCGTTGTGAAACAGGAGCGACTCGCCAATTGCCAGCTTTGGCGCAGCCGAGTGGGTGCCGATCTCTTCGAACTTGCGGATGTCCGATGCTTGCTTGGATTCCGCGGCCATTAACGGCCAGATCTTTTCGATCTTATCGCGTTTGACGTAAAGCATGCCCGTGCCTTTGGGAGCGTACAACCACTTATGCAGACTCGTGCCGAAGTAATCGCAACCCAAGTCCTTCTGTTTGAAATCAAACTGCGCGAAGGAATGCGCGCCGTCCACAATCGTCTCAATTCCTTTAGCGCGAGCCATGTCGCAGACAGCCTTCACCGGCGTGATCTGTCCCGTGATGTTGATTTGATGCGAAATTAGAATCAGGCGCGTTCGATTTGTAATTCCTTTTTCAAATGCCGAGCTAATCTCATCGAGGTTCTTGGGCGGAATGGGAATCTGGATCAGCGTAAGCTTCAGGCCTTCTCGCTTCTCCCGCTGACGGAGCGTGGTAAGCATACGCGGATAATCCTGGGTCGTAGTGAGAATTTCATCGCCCGGCTTGAAGTCCATGCCCATCAAAAGAATCTCGAGTGACTCGGAAGCATTGCGCGTGATCGCGATCTCTTCGCGACCGCAGCCGAAAAGTTCCGCCAGGCCGGTGCGGATCGTTTCCGATTGTGGCTCGAGGATTTGCCACATGGTGTAGGCGGTGGCGTCTTCCTGTTGCCAGAGGTAACGCACCAACGCTTCGGTCACGATCCGCGGGCTGGGCGAAACGCCGCCATTGTTCAGATTGATGATGCCACGCGTGACGGTGAAAGAGTTTTGAATGATGGCCCAGTAGTCTTCGTCCATGGCCGCCACCTCCGGGGTTAGATGCGCCACGGTCTTGGTCGCTGCTTCGACACTTTTCAGTAACGAGGCAACCGTTGCCGAAGAAAGCGCCGCCAGACCGAGTGTTTTGCCGGCAAGGGAAAGGAAGTCGCGTCGCGTGCGCAGGCTCATAGAATTGGAGATCGTCACATCGTTGAATCGTTACATCGTTACATCGTTGAAGGGTTGCCGCCCTTCGCCAAGCCTTCCGGTCTTCGTTAATAATACGACGTGACGAGTCGGAGTGACAAGGAAGCGTTGAATAGTTGCCTCTTCGCCGATGCTCGTACGAAAGCGATTTGATCCTTTTAACTGATGATGCGGAGAGGTCGCGAGACGCGAACCGACTTCAAAACCCAGTTGCGGAATGCTTTGGTAAAACATAGTATTACGTCATGACCAAGACCGTCTCCAAGATTGGAAATTCCCAGGGAAGCATCTTTGACGCCGCGTTGATGGACCTGGCCCGGATAAAGGTGGGCGATCGGTTGACCGTGACCGTGCGCGAAGGCGGCTCGATCGTTCTCACCCCGGTTAATCCAACTTTGGATCCGGCAAAAGCTGCCGCCACTTCCAAGCGATTGATTCGGAAGAACGCGACTTTGTTTAAGCGACTGTCGTGAGCAAACTGCTCACGCATCTCACGGCCTCGGCGGTAAAGGCAATTCACGCTGAAGTTCTCGCCGCCCATGGCGGTTCGCCCGGTCTCCGCGACGAAAATCTTCTCGAATCTGCGATCGCCGCATCGCAGGCGACCATGATGGGCCAGCCGTTGATCTCAGGCCCAATCGAGATCGCGGCGGCTTATCTCTTTTATCTTTGCCGCAATCACCCTTTCATCGACGGCAACAAACGGACCGCACTGGCCTCGTGCCTGGTCTGATAGAAGGTACAGTGACCAGGGTAGGAGCGAGAGAGCGCAGATTGTTTAAGCCAAAGCTAAAATGACGCGCCGGGGGTAAGGCGCGGTTGATGCTCGCTTGCCCAGCTCCGCACCGCGACCCTCCGCGGCTTGACCGTCTATCCAGCGCTGCCCTCGCGCTGTATTCTGATCTACTTCGGACGCTACTTTTTCTCCAAGAGCGACAGGAACGCTTCGTAACCTCGATCTTTCATTCCTTCGATTGGAATGAAATGGAAGGCGGCCGAATTGACGGCGTAACGCTGTCCGGTCGGCGACTTCGGGTCGGAAAACAGATGGCCAAGGTGGGCATTGCTTCGTTTGGCGCACACCTCAGTGCGCTGCATATCGTGCGAAGTGTCCAGTTTCTCGACGAGGAGATCTTTCGAGATCGGTTTTGCAAACGTGGGGCAGCCGGTGCCGCCGTCGAATTTGTCGAGCGAAGTGAAGAGTGGTTCGCCGGTAATGACATCGACGTAGATGCCGGTGCGCTCGTTGTTCCAGAACTCGTTTTGGAAGGCGGTCTCTGTGCCACTTTCCCGCACGACGAAATACTGGTCCGGCTTTAATCGGTGTTTCAAGACGGCATCGCTCGGGACGGGCCGCTTCGGATCGAAACCCGTGGTCTCCTTTTTCTCTTGTTGCGCGAGAAAGAAGAAGTAGAGCGCCCCGGTAGTGAGCGCAACCGCGATGGCGACACCGATGTACGTGCTGAGGGTCGACTTTTCCTCGCTGGTGATTGGGCCCACGTACATCAGATCGCGATCACGTTATTGAAGCAGAGATTGGCCGCCTCTGTCACCTCTTTTTCTCAACAGGGAGATATTTACCATGGCCCTCCTCCTTCAATTTCTCCCGCCGAATTAAAAACTGAAATGCGGAAACGCTTGGAATCTGAAATGGTGAAGCACGAAAGCACCGATCCCAATATCATCGCCGCCGAAATTGAAGGGTCGTGCCCAAATTCCGAAAGCATTCGCGAGCACGGCGTTTAAATTTGGGACACGTCTAGCGTTAGCGCGACAAACTCAACCTTCAGTGACAGTTTACTTGCTGAGATGACGCCGAAGCAGGCTCTGAGCTTTGTAAAAACCCAAGGCATTGTGCTCGAATCGGCGCGCGGCCCTGTTCCGAACCTGGCCGAGACAATTGCCGGCCAGCCGATTAGCGGCAGCTGGTGGAAACATCCAAAGGGAAATACGATTTTCCTATGCTCACGCGCGATCCGAAACTCCACCGATGTGTTGGTGTGTCGGGTCGTGAACGGCAAGGTCAGCTATGTGCATCGCCGATTGTGGCCCGCACTCGTCAGGCTGGCGGAGCGGTTTGGGCCCGATGAGCTTGGTTCAATTCGAGAAATTCACACCGCTTCGGGCAAGCACAAAATCGAAGTCACGGCTTTTCCACAATGGGTTCCACCACGCGTGATTTCGGCAGCCGCGAAACTCACTGCCGGCCAAGCGGCGGCGCTGCTTCCATTTTAAACTCGCGGAAAAACAATTGCGGATGGTCCGGAGATGAGATGGGGTCGCGTCTCAATTCCGAACTCCGAAAATCTTCGCGAGCAGGGAGCTTTGGCGAGCAGGGCATTTGAGATATCGCTTCGCGGACGCTGAAAGGTTGAAGCGTTAAAGGGTTGAATCGTTGAATCGGGACAGGAAAAAGAAAACTGGCTGCGGGCATTTCAACTACCGGCAGTCAAAACTTTTGCTTGATCGAATCACGACGTTGTGGCGCAATAAAGGCCAATTCAATCGAAAGGAACACCATGCTCTGGACTATAATTGTCATCCTGGTCGTGCTCTGGCTTCTCGGCTTCATCGGTCACGTTGGCGGCGGGCTAATCCATCTCCTGCTCGTAATTGCCGTCATCATCGTGATCATTAACCTGATCCAAGGCAGACGAGGGCTTTGATTTCAGCCTGGCCGGCCTGCAGTCACAGGCCGGTCGCATTTATGGCGGCAAGGGAACTCTCGCTTAGGACATTCCCAACGATTCGAGCGTTGGCTCATCAATCGCCTCGGTCGTGTAGAGACTGTGGTCGCGTTGATAGTTAGCCAGTGCTGAGCGCGTGTTCGGTCCGAGCATGCCGTCTACCGCGCCCTGGTAATAGCCCTGCGCTTGCAGCGTGGACTGAACGTTTGCGATCACCTGATCGGGCGGCAGATTGTTGTAGGCGTAAATAGGGCCATTATATGGGTAGTAGGCGCGAGCCGAATCGTAACCCCACGCCGGATACCAATAACTGGCATTCCAAAAATACCAGCCACCGTTGATCAGAACGATGCGGTCGTAATGGTTGTGCCACCAGCCTTGATCGTGCCATTGGCCCCTGTAGTTCTGGAAAGCGCCGTACCTTTGGCCTTGCCAGTTCTGACTGCCCTGAATGCGATAGTTCTGGTTGAACTTCGCGCTCGCGATCCTCGGGTTCGGCGAATTGGAAAGGTTAAAGTGCCTAGTTTCTACTCTCCTATTCGTGTTCGACTGCACGGCCGGCAGGTTGTTGTTCTGAACGTTCAACCCGCGATGCTGACCCTGGCCTTTCGACTTTGGCGAGTTGCTCAGTTGCGAAGCCGTGTTCACGCCATGGTTCTTAGTTCCCACTTTCCCATTGGCGTTCGACTGCACGGCGGGCCCGTTGTTGTTCTGAGCGTTCAACGCGCGATGCTGGCCTTGGGCTTTCAAGTGCGATTGGCTGTTTAGTTGCGAAACCGTGTTCGCGCTACGGTGCGTGCTCTGCATCGCTGCCTGCTGCCGCTGTTGCGGCTTCTGCTGTTGGTGACCTTGCGTCGTCTGCTTTTGCTTCTTGTTGTTATCCTGATTCGCCGCCCGGGCGACCAGTGGGATCGCTAAGCAGCAAAGCAATACAAAAAATAATCTCATAACTTTATGTCTCCTGTTTGGTTCGAGTTGCAATGGGATACGCCTCCGGTCGTTGTCCGGCCAATATCTTCTTGGCAGCACGTAATACTTTTTAAGTATGGCCGATACCGACAGCCGCGGATGACGCGGATAAGAACTGAATCATTTTCCGGCCATCGGTTTAAATCCGCGTAATCGGCGGTTCAATGGTCCATTTCTACAATTGGCGGCGCGCTTATTTGTTTCTATCGATAAGACTCGATTTTTCCGGCAAAACGGGAATGGTGTCGGCGGCGATAGCGAGTGAACTAAAAGAGATCGCCCGTCTCCAGTTGAGCCGTCAAGGCAGCGCGGTACCCACTTTGGATTTGACCAGTGCGACATCCACCGAGTTGATCACGCCATTCGCATTCACGTCTTCGCGGAAATTCGAGCCACTGACCGCTTGGCCCACTTGCGATTTAGTCAGGCTGACATCGGAGGCACTGACCACGGCATTGCCATTCACATCACCGACCAGCACGCCCATGGAAACGGGAACGTCGCCCATGTGTGTTCCATCATTCACGTTAATGAGCGTAACCGTGATCCTGTGAGCGTTGGTCACGCCAGTGAGATTAACCGTGACTTGCGACCCGCTCACGCTGAAACTGCTCACGCTCCCGGTGCCAGCGGTCACTGAGGCGCTCCCGACCGTGACCGGGTTCGCAAAGTTAAAGATCATCTGATAATCGTTTGTGCCCCCGCCGCTGCGGCATTCGACTCCGACGTTGCCAGTGAGTGGCAGAGGGATATCGAAAGTGCCGGCTCCGCCGTGGGTCTTTCGCGAGAATGCGCTCGTCAACGGCACTCCACTCAGAAACGCATTCCGCACTGATTCCGTGATGTTCTCCGAGCCGTTTCTGTAGCCGCTGCGATAATAGCCGCGAGCGCGGATGTAGAAGTTCTCTCCGGCCGGCAAGTTCAAACCTGTCAGGGTCCAGTTGCTGCCAGTCGCCGTGCCGTTGCCCAGGGGCGTGTAGTTCACATTGTCGGTTGAATACTCAAAGGTAACGCGCGTCAATTGCGGGCTTGAGCCGCCGCGCGTCCAAGTGATGGTGGTTTGCGTAACAGCCAAGTTTTGCAGCGCGGCGGTGTCGTTACTCAAACGAGCGAAGCGGTTGCGCGGCTGTCCGCCGATGCTGTTGAATTGGCCCCCCGCTAAAATCTTGCCGTCCGCCTGCGCCGCGATTGAAAAGACACGATCGTTCGCGTTCGGGTCGAACGAATCAGCCAAGCCGGTGGTGGCATCGAGCCGGGCGATGCGATTGCGCGGCTGTCCGCCGATGCTGGTGAATTTGCCGCCCGCTAAAATCTTGCCGTCCGCCTGCGCCGCGATTGAAAAGACACGATCGTTCGCGTTCGGGTCGAACGAATCAGCCAAACCGGTGGTG
>JBAQJG010000416.1:0-8230 GCA_049300145.1 Chthoniobacterales bacterium
TCGGTGGTGCGAATGCGGAGGCGCGCTGAGATGGAGGCCACCAAAGTTTGATCGCAAACTCCGGATACCAACTCCCCGAGGCGAGCATCCGGCTGTCTGCCGCGAAGGCGAGCGTAAGCACGGAGGCGTTATGCCCGAGCAATGTATCGACTAACACGCCTCGCTTTGGATCCCAAAGCTTGATACTATGATCATAGGCACCCGATGCCAGGTTTTTTCCGTTAGGCGCGAAAGCAACTGCAAGAATACCGCTGCCATGGGGCAGCGAGAAGAGCAGGCTCCCGTCGGTGACGTTCCAAATCCGGGCAGTTTGGTCCCAACTACCTGTCGCCAGAGTGGCGCTCTCAGGCGAGAACGCGAGCGAGAAGACGTAGTCCCCGTGCCCCGTGAGTGTTCGTTCCAATCCCCAATCTGAGGTCCGATAAAGCTTGGCTGTTCTATCATTGCTCGCGCTGGCAAGCCACTGGCCGTTAGACGAGAAGGCGACCGCGTTCACCTGTTGCGCATGATCGGAACGACTGCTAACCAGGGTGCCGTTGGACATTCGCCAGACCTTTACTGATCGATCTTTGCTTCCACTGGCCAGGTATTGCCCCTCTGGCGAAAAAGCGACGGAGGTGACCCCCGTATTGGTTACACCTCCGACGGCATAGCCGGTGAAGGTTTGCACCAACTGCCCATCGGAGATCCTCCAGATGTGAACGGCGCTAGTAAACTGACCGCCTCCAATGGTCTGTTGGACTCCCGCCGCGATCAAAGTGCTGTCGGGAGAGATCGCGACCGAAAGAACGTCAAACAACTGGTGGTTGATATCGTAGGGAATGGACAGGGTCCGGATGAAAGTTCCGTCCTGCCGCCAAAGCTTGATCGTTCGATCACTGCTGCCGGAGACGAGCAACTGGCCATCGGGCGAATAAGCGACGGAGTTAACCGAGTCGCTATGGCCGCCGCTGGCCCAGACGATGCCCGGACGGCCCTGGGAGAAAGCGATGGCTGGGACAACGGTCAGCAAGATTGCCGCGATCAAGCGCCAGCCGCCAAAACGATTCTTGCCCAACGCGTTCATGGGCTCCTCGGAATTGCTATCCATTCACTTATTGAAGAAGGCGTCAAGCTTAATCGCGTATATTGCTTGACTGCTTGGAAGAATGCCCAGCAGCAAAAAACGACGATCGTCTTAGGGCGCGTCGACTTGCGCGTTGTGTTATTCTCTGCGCAAATGAGCGATACGGATCAACCGAAAGGCGAGCTCGTGATCCAAACGATCGCGATGCCCAAGGACACAAATCGTGACGGCGACATTTTCGGCGGATGGTTGATTTCGCAGATGGATCTGGGTAGCGCCATTCTGGCGGCAAAGGTAGCTAAAGCGCGCGTGGTGACAGTGGCATTGGAAGCAATGTCGTTTCTTCAGCCGGTGCGGGTGGGGGACACGGTGGCCTGTTATGCGCGGGTAGAAAAAATTGGCCGCACATCGATGACCATCCCGGTCGAAGTCTGGGTGACGCGTTATATGACTGGCGAACAAGTGCGCGTCACGCACGGCGTTTTCATTTACGTCGCTGTCGATCGTACCGGGAAACCGATTCCGGTGAAACGTGAGCCGGCTTGACGATTGCCCTATTGCCCGCCCTGCGACTCGCCGGAACTTATAGATTGGGGCGAAGACGCATCCATCGCACCAGCCCTGACTTTATAGTCCGAGGGCGCGTAAGCCGGGATCGGTTGGCGCCGTGCTTTCATTTTCACGCTTTGACGGTAGCGCATGTGACTGCGTTTACGCACGTACCTTTGGTAGGCGAGCTGCGCCCGGCCGCTCTTGGTGAAGTGCGCACAACCGGGTAGGCTCAGGCAAAGGATCAAAATGATCGCTAACGGTTTGGCGATTCGTTCCAGCATTCTTTCCCTGGAAGCAGAACTCGTGCGCAGCGACGCCACCCGCGCTGTCGCCGTGCTGCATTGCGTTCTTTTCAAGCGACGCTTTCCCCGTTAATTCGGATCGATGACGCCATTGGCTTATCTCTTCGAGCGGTTTCCGTCGTTTTCGCAAACCTTTTGTTATCGAGAGATCGCTGAGTTGCATCGACAAGGCCTGAGGCCGCCCATTTTCTCCATTCGCCGGCCGAAAGATGAGCCGCCGCAGGATTGGGACGAGCACATCGTTGAGCGTGTGCACTACCTCCCCGAGGAGGCGGAAATGCTGGAGGAAGTGCGCCGAGCTTCCGGAAAAGGAAAACTAACGCGCGAGATTGTTGCTTCGCTCGATGAATGGGGGAGACGTTCCGACTTTCTTCGTCTCTACCAGGCCGCTTATGTGGGAATCCGGTTGCGAGAAGGCGGGATTCACCGCGTCCACGCGCACTTTGCCGGCCTTGCCGCGCGGACCGCTTTTTGGATCGACAAGTTTTTTGGGATTCGCTTCAGCTTCACCGCGCACGCGAACGACATTTTCGCGCCACGAAACTTCGAGATCGGCCCCGACAAACTTGTAAATGCCGCCCGCCTGATCGTTACCGAAACCGACTATGCGGCAAAGTTTTTGGGAGAGCGCTTTCCAAATCGGGCGGACCGAATTCATCGCATTTACAATGGATTGAATCTCGCTGAATTCCGGCGCGCGGATTTTTCGACCGCACCCCCAGCCATCGTCGCGATCGGCCGTTTGATCGACAAGAAAGGGTTCGCGGACTTGATCCATGCCGGCCGATTGCTAAACGATCGTGGAAAATTATTTCGCTGCGAGATCATCGGCGCAGGCCCGCTCGAGAAAGAATTACGCGCACAGATCGATCGGCTCGAACTGCAAAATTGCGTCGAACTGCTCGGCGCAAAACCGCAACATGAAATTGCGGAACATTTGGCGGCGGCGACAGTTTTCGTACTGCCGAGCGTGATTGGTCCGGACGGCGGCATGGATAATTTGCCCACCGTGATCATGGAAGCGATGGCGACGGGGTTGCCGGTCATTTCGACAGCGATCGGTGGAATTCCCGAAATGGTTGTCGAAAATGAAACCGGAGTTCTTGTTCCGGCCGGCGATGCTGGGGCCCTGGCGCACGCTATTGAAAAAGTGATTGCCGATCTTCCTTTTGCGCGGCATTTGGGCGAGAACGGGCACCGGCGCGCCCGCGAACTTTTCTCGATCGAGACAAACGTGCGCCAGCTTCGGGCGCATTTAACTCTGTAGCCACCGCCCTGTGGGCGGTCGTCTGGCAGCAGCGATAGTCCGATGGCACACAGCGCCGTGGTTACAATAAATCCCGCACACAGTTGACCGCGCGCAGATAAACGTGGTGCGGGCCGCCGCGCATCAGTTCGTCGCTCATCAAATTCACCGGATCGTTGTTCCCCGCCGGCATCAATTGATGGACGCATTCTTCCCCCGGCAGACCGCGCCAAACCTCGAGGAGATCGGCGCCCTTGGTATGGGCGACGACGAACTCCCAGCCCTGAGAATTCAAAACGATTTGATTGATTGGTTCGCCGGCGCGCTCGCGCAGTTCGATGTCAATCCGGCGCCCGGTTGAATCGGCAAATTTGAAAGCGTTACCGCGGTTCGCTTTTTCGACTCTCCAATTTAATTGCGCTCCAAACCATCCCGCCAAGAGCACCGCAGTCGATCTGAATCCAGGCGCAAAATCGATATGCGCTTTTTCGATTTCAACAAAGTGATGATGCGAGGCGGGGTGATCGAAAAATTGCGCGAGCGCCAAACGGACCTTGTCCAGCCGCGTCCAATTCAAATCGCAGAGGACGATGCGCTGCTTCGCTTCGTTCTCCGCGGTTTCAACCAGACGCATTTGCGCGCCGAAATTTTTCCAGGTTTGACTGTCATAGATGAGTCGATCGATCCAGGCCCAGAGTTGCGGATCCATCGGATTGGGAAATTCGTCCTGCCACCAGAGATGAAGCGGCAGATCGGATTCCAAATGCGAAAAGACGATGCTCGGTAGCAGATTTGCGCAAGCTCCTTCGAGCAAAAACGAAAGCTGCTCCGAGCAGATTTGTTTGCTGCCCGCGCGACTGATATGACAATGCGCGCTGATCCACGCTTCCACGCGGCTTTCCTTTGCGCCGCAATTGGCCGCGATGACGATGGCGCGGCAGGCATGATTTTCTGTGATCTTGGCAATGAGCTGGGTGTTCTTTTCCAGCGATCCGGGGGCTTCGCTGTAAATGGCCAGATTGATGAGCGACGCGCGCGTCATCGCGCCCTCGCTCTCGGCCCAGAGTTTTTTCAGCTCCTTTTCGATCTTGCCCATCTCGACCGGAAGTCCGAGCGAATAATTTTCAACGGTGGCGGTCATTAGTTCAGGAGATTGGGGAGCGCGGGTTGCGGTCGAACGGTCTCACAGTCGCCTCCAAGTGCGGCCGTCGCGCGCGAGCAGATCGTCGGCTTCTTCCGGGCCCCAGGAACCGGCGGGATAAAAAAACAAGCCAGGCGCATCTTTTGCTGCGGCCCACGCGTTCTCGATTGGGTCGATGAACGCCCAGGCTTCTTCAACTTCATCGCGCCGCGCAAAAAGTGTGGCGTCGCCGCTCATGGCGTCGAGAAGCAAACGTTCGTATGCTTCCGGACTGGCTTTGCCGAACGAGGTCCCGTAATGGAAATCCATTTTCACCGGTTCGATGCGGAAACTTGTGCCCGGCATCTTGGCCTGCATGCGCAGCGAGATGCCTTCGTCGGGCTGAATCCGAATGACGAGCACGTTTTGTTCGGTTGATTCTTTGTTGAAAAGAACGAGCGGAGCTTTTTTGAAATGCACGGAAATCTCCGTGCCCGATTTGGGCAGCCGTTTCCCGACGCGCATGTAAATCGGCACGTTCCACCAACGCCAATTGTCCATGTTGAGCCGGAGCGCGACGAAAGTTTCCGTGGTTGATTTCGGATCGACATTTTTCTCGGCGCGATAGCCGACCACGGTCTGACCGTTGATCGCACCCTCCGCGTACTGGCCACGCACAACCGCGGCACCGATTTCATCTTGAGTGAAACGGCGAAGCGATCGCACCACTTTGACTTTTTCGTCGCGAATGCTGTCGGCGCCGAGATCAGTGGGCGGTTCCATCGCAATGAGGCAGAGCAGTTGCAGCAAATGATTCTGCACCATATCGCGCAACGCGCCCGCGCCTTCGTAATAACCGGCGCGCCCCTCGACCCCGAGCGTTTCCGCGGCGGTAATCTGAACATGATCGACATAATGCCGATTCCAGAGGGGCGCGAAGATCGCGTTCGCGAAGCGAAGCACCAAAATGTTTTGCGCCGTTTCCTTGCCGAGAAAATGATCGATCCGGTAAGTTTGTTCTTCGATGAATGAACTGCGGACGACACGATTGAGTTCGCGAGCCGAATCCAAGTCAGTGCCGAACGGCTTCTCGACGATGACCCGCGCCCAGCTTCCTTCGCGCGCCTGGTTCAAACCGGCGGCCTTGAGATGTTTGAGAATCGGCTCAAACTGGTCAGGCGCGACGGCGAAATAGAAAAGCCGGTTGCCGCGTGTGCCGCGCTCCTTATCGATCTTGTCCAGTTTGGTGGCGAGAGTTTTGTAGCCGGACTCGTCGCCAAAATCGCTTTGATGATAAAAAATCGATTGCGCGAACGCTTTCCAGATTTCGTCACGAACGCTTTGCCGGGAGAATTTTCGTGTCGATTCCTCCAACTCGCGCCGGAACTCGTCATCACTCTTTTCGCGCCGCGCGAAGCCGATAACTGCGACGGCGGGCGGCAGCTCGCCATCGGCGGCAAGATTGTAAAGCGCTGGCACTAGCTTGCGATGAGTAAGATCGCCGGTCGCACCGAAAATGACGACGCTGCACGGCTGTGGCACTGCGCGCATGGACAAACCTTCGCGCAAGGGATTTGTTTGGGATCGCTCGTCTTCTTGATTCATAGATGCATTCCCAGACTACACGGATTTCCGCAGACTAGGTAAGGCGAAATTTCTGTAGCGGTGGTCTATGATCGGCAGAAGAATTAATGCGACGCTCACAGACCGCCGCTACAGTTAGGACGGCAAAGGAAACCGGCGCGTCAGTTCCCGAACTTTCTCACGCACGCGTTCCAACGCGCCGCCCTCACCACGTTTGCTCAGCGCCTCGGCGATCAGGTCGGCGATCTCGAGCATTTCTTCTTCTTTCATCCCGCGCGTGGTCACGGCGGGTGTGCCGATGCGAATGCCGCCCGGTTTGAAGATCGGGTAGGTGTCGAACGGAATCGCGTTTTTGTTCACGGTGATGCCGGCGCGGTCCAGAACTTCCTGTGCTTCCTTGCCATTAATTTCCTTCGGACGAAGATCGACCAGCATGAGGTGGTTGTCGGTCCCGCCGGAAACGATGCGATAACCGTGCTTGGCGACTCCGGCGGCCAGGGCCTTGGCATTGATCACGACCTGCCGCTGATATTCGCGAAACTGCGGTTGAAGCGCTTCGTGAAAACAAACCGCTTTGGCGGCGATGACGTGCATGAGCGGGCCGCCTTGCACTCCGGGAAAAAGCGTCGAATCGATTTGCTTGCCGAATTTCTCCTGGCATAGCACGATGCCGCCGCGCGGCCCGCGCAAACTTTTATGCGTTGTGGTCGTGACAAATTGCGCATGCGGTATCGGACTTGGGTGCTGGCCGCCGGCGACTAGCCCGGCGATATGCGCCATGTCGATGAAAAGAATCGCCCCCACGGAATCGGCAATTTGCCGCAGCCGCGGAAAATCGATGATGCGCGGATAGGCCGACGCGCCGGCGGTGATCATGACCGGCCGCACTTCCTCGGCTTGTTTCTGCAGCGCGTCGTAATCGATCATCTCGGTCTTCGCATCCACGCCGTAATGGGTCACTTGATAAAATTTGCCGGAAAAATTTGCGGGATGCCCGTGCGTGAGATGTCCGCCGTGCGCGAGATTCATCGTCAGGATTTTGTCGCCCGGTTTAATGGCGGCGAAATAAACCGCCATGTTCGCCTGGGCGCCGCTGTGCGGCTGCACGTTCACGTGCTCCGCACCAAACAATCGCTCGGCGCGATCGATGGCGAGCTGCTCGGCGACGTCGACATTCTCGCAGCCGCCGTACCAGCGCTTCTTAGGATAACCTTCCGCGTATTTGTTTGTCAGCACGCTGCCTTGCGCTTCCATCACCGCCCGGCTCGTGAAATTTTCCGATGCGATCAGTTCGATGTTTTCGCGCTGCCGTTTCTCTTCGGCCACGATCGCCTCGAAAATCTCGGGATCAACGCGGCACAGGCCACCGCCCGGGCCGGCGAATGATGCCGATCCGGCGGGTTCGCCTTGAATTGGATGCGGAAGATCGCCCATTAAGTAAGAAGAAGCTCCACCGGCACGCCCGGTTGGCGCAAGCTCGCTTTGTTCTACGAAGGCGAGCACACTGGGTAAAGCGTTTTTGATAGTTTGCGCGCACAGCTCGTAAACTTCGCGGCCCAGTCCGATCGGGTCCGGCACATCGCGCCACACTGTTGCGTCCGGCTCTTCAAATTCCCGCAGCAGGAACGATTTTTCGGCGCCGTGCGGGAAGAGCATGTGAATGGTCTCCAAGTGCGCGCCGGTCATGGCGAAAATATGCGTGGCGCGATCGACCAGCGTGGCCGTAAGCGGCTGACTGCGAAGCTGGCTGATGTCCACGCCTTCATCTTCGCACACTTGCGTCGCATACAAGCTGGGCGGTTGGCCACGCACCGCATGCACGCCGGCCGAGGCGACTTCGATATCCTTGCGATTGCCAAGCATTCGACGGAAAAGACCTTCCGCAATCGGGCTGCGGCAAATGTTACCCGTACAAACAAAGAGAACGCTTTTCACAATAGACGCCCGCGCCAGCGTACGCAAAATCAACCTAGAATCGAACAAGGCCAAGTCAAAAGGCCAAGTCAACGCGCTCGTGGCGAGCACGCAAAAAGGTGGATCGGCCGCTCCGCGGACGATGGTAAAATAATGCGGCTTCGCCGCCAAACTTAGCATCGAGCAGGGACTGCTCGATCCACCTGCCGTCTCGGCCCGGAGGATTGGTGACAAACAGAACACCTAGCGAGTCGCGCAGCGCGTGCTTAGAATGCGCGGTGCGTTCGAGTTGGAAAAAAATTCGTTACCGGCTTGAATGGATCGGGCTTCGTCTCGCGACAAAGCTGGTTCCACTTTTGTCGAGAAAAACCTGCTTCCACCTGGCGCAGTTTCTCGGCGCGGCGATGTCGGTCTTGGATCGACCCCGCCGTAAAGTCGCCCTGAGC
>JBAQJG010000417.1:0-2525 GCA_049300145.1 Chthoniobacterales bacterium
GGATGATCTCGAACAAGTCGGCGGTATTCGCTGATTCCTCGGACATCACATCTCCTCCCGCCCTATTGGCCCAGCGTATATTAGCGTCGAGACTGAATTCCGATGGACCGGCGATTGCCTGGCGTAAGGCGGCATCGGCATGTTTGGAGACGACCCCCTCCAAGCCCAACTCGCATGGCTTGGCATAGAATGCCAAGCCATGTCCAATCTGATGATCGCTGTACAGCAGTGGCGGGCGGGCATCGGTTAGCGATGGGTGCAAGCGATCCTTTCGGTGCTGCAATGGCGCCGAGCCGATATCCTCGCCACGCTTCGAACCGGCCCCAGAAGTCGCTCCGGATGCTCGCTGCCTGTGCTGTGATCGGGTTTCAGTCACGGCCAGGCGCATACGGCATTGATCGAAGTGGCGTTTCGCAATGACGGCCGCATGCTCGGCATGAAGGTCGGTGAAATACAGGAAGCGAGGTCAAGAAAGGACGGAATTGAGCTGGGGAGAAGCTATTTTGACGCTCCTTAGGACGAATGACTGACGGAGTATGGTCAACGCTCCTCTGCTCGGGAGGACTGACGCGGAGACCGGCTCGTGGACGACCCCATAGCCTTGTTTGGGTTTTCTCGACCGGACCCGTCGGCAAGCGCCGTCGTTCCACGCTCACATCAGGGCTGAGCTGGTCGCGGCATTGCTCCTGTCTTTCTGCTTCTGGGGCGACACGGCGGCTCTCGACGTCGATGCGAACCATTGGCATTGCCATGCTCACTGTCGTGGCAATTGCATTTGTGGTGCGCAAACGGCAGTCGGCCATGGTCGTAACGATCTGGGTTAGGAGTCACGCCGATGCGCATTGCGCAGATCGCTCCTTTGCACGAAGCCGTCCCGCCGAAGCTCTACGGCGGCACCGAGCGGGTGGTGTCGTACTTGACAGAGGAGCTGGTTGCGCTCGGACACCAAGTGACTCTGTTCGCCAGTGGCGACTCTGTCACCTCGGCTTGTCTGCACGAAGTGTGGCCGCGCTCCTTGCGTCTAGATCCCGCGGTTCACGACGTGATCGCGCCACACATGCTGATGATGGAGGAGGTGCGCCGCCGCGCCGAGGATTTCGACGTGCTACACTTCCATCTCGACTACTGGCCGTTCTCGATGTTCACTCGACAGAAGGTCCCGTTTGTGACGACGCTGCATGGACGGCTCGACTTGCCGGAGCTGCAGCCTGTATTTAACGCGTTCCGCGAAGTCCCGGTCGTGTCGATCAGCGATGCCCAACGCCTCCCGCTGCCACAGGCTCGGTTTATTGCCACCGTGCCGCACGGGGTGCCGGAAAACAAACTGGCGCCGCAGCCGCAGATCACGCCCACCTATCTGGCGTTCCTTGGCCGTATCGCGCCGGAGAAAGGGCCTGACTGTGCCATCCGGATCGCACGCGCTTGCGGCATCCCGCTTAGGATCGCCGCTAAGGTGGACAAGGCCGACCAACACTATTTCGATACGGTGATAAGGCCGATGCTGAACGGTCCAGGCGTTGAGATGATCGGGGAGATCAGTGACCGCGATAAACCTGCCTTTCTCTCCGGCGCCGTTGGCCTGTTGATGCCGATCGACTGGCCGGAGCCATTCGGCTTGGTGATGATCGAAGCAATGAGCTGCGGCACTCCGGTGATCGCGTTCAATCGCGGCTCGGTCCCTGAAGTGATTGAAGACGCACTTACCGGCTTCATCGTGGAGGACGAAGCGGCAGCGATCGCTGCCGTCGGATATCTCGACGGTCTGGACCGAACCACGGTGCGCGCTTGCTTCGAGCAGACGTTCACGGCGCGCCGAATGGCGGAAGACTACCTGGCGACCTATAGCCGCCTCACGGCGGATGACCACCCGGTCGAGCGGAGGCGGCTGCAGATTGTGGGCTCCGCCCTATGATCCGGACCAAACCCGCATGCTAGGCTTTCGAGACCCTCTTTCGCCTACTGCGGCATTCCCGGTGCAAGCGCGGACCTATCACCAGAGAAGTGCGTCCGGATCGCGATCTCGAGGGGCCGAGACTTCGCAAAGCTATGATTCGTCTAGGTTCCAACGGCGCGCGGCCACCGTCGGGCCGCGCCCCGCCATCGATGGCGCTACAAAACCGATCTCCCTGCCTAACCGATAGGTGCGGAACTTTGGAAACGACGTACTAGGAGTTGGGTTGCTTTAGCCGTCCAGATGGACCGGCTGGGCGAGCACGATCCGGCCAGTGCCGCCCACTTGGCGCTGCCGCGATAGGGCGGGCCGACGCTACTCCGGCTAACAAGACGGTTAATGCGAAACACTCTCGACATCGGCGCTTCGCCGGTCTTATCCTCACTGTTATCGTCGGCTAGTGATACGATCAGGCGCCGACGGCTGAGAGATTAGCCTGCCTCCTGAAGAGGGGCGACGCGGCCTCCCGGCTGCGTTGGGAACGGGGGGTGCGCGATGTCTCCCGAGGAAATGCGAGCCCGTGCAGACCTATGCAAACGCATCGCGGCGTCGTTCGGTCGAGACAATTCCGAGA
>JBAQJG010000418.1:0-1636 GCA_049300145.1 Chthoniobacterales bacterium
AGCTCTGGGCCTACAGCGGTTTCGCGGTCGAGACTCACGACAGCGGCGAGTACCGCTGTGTGAGAGGCAAACTGCAACGCAACCGAGAGCGCATCACGGTGCGCGGTCTGAATGACAATCACAATAAAGATCTGAAGAGTCTCTTCAAAAGTGCCGCCATCTCTGCCAGCACACGTCCTGGTCCTCTGCGCGACTTCTATGTGGCTCGGGTGGAGAAGGGGATGCGGCCGACCATGGCGCGTCTGACCCTGGCACGCAAGATAGCGACCATCACCTTAACGATGTGGAAGAAAGGAGTGGGTTTCGATCCACAAAACTTGCCTCGACAAGCAGCTTGAGCATCTCCGGTGAAGCAAGGCTTTCCATCTCTGGGATATCTCTCCGGTGGTGGTCGGTCGGGTTCTGGAGATGCTCGGTTCGAGAGGAGTATCAGTCAATGAGATCCGGCCCCGCGTGCTTTGGCACCGAGTCACCCATTTCACGTTATGCCCTCTCGGATAACCAGAAATAGCCACAGGCCACGAGCCTCGGATAGAACCATGGTTGCCGCGAAGCAACCAGCTCGCTTGCCGCTCTTTCGAACTCGATACCATTGCCACCATCAGCAAAGAAACTCTACGAGAATGGACAACCAGCCAAACTTCTCCACGGTTGCGAAACTACAGTGGGCTGGATCTCGAGAAAAAATCTCGCCCTCCGGTCGAGGCGGAGTTTTTTCTTGACATCCCTTTTTATAGAACTCATTGACCGAGAAGTGATCGGAGATTGCCTTCAGCAGAGTGCCAGGAAGGCCAGAAAACCCACTACCGCAAATGCAATCGATAATGCTCATTAGACTGTTAGGGCGAATGTAGATCGCCTCGTAGGCTTTGCCAGGCTGCACAACAATGCGCCGATGGCTATCAGCCAAGGGTGACATCGTAGGATGAATCGCATGACGCAAGAATTGGAATTAGACTGCCTCGACCAGTTGGAAGCGACCCCCGCGATCCTGCGCGGATTGATGTGCGACCTGTCGGTCGAAGATACCGAATGGAAGCCCGCGCCCGACCGCTTTTCGGTAGCGGAAGTGCTCGCGCATCTTTCCCATTCCGAGGGCCACTGCTATCGAACACGCGTGGACCGGTTCGTGAGTGAGGAACTGCCGGAGTTCGAGCCGGATGATGCGCAGATGTACCTGGAGTTGTACCGCAATGCCAATGCGGAAGATGCCTTCGACCATTTTGAAGAGCAGCGCGAGACCAACGTAGAGTATCTGCGCACCTTGCCGCGAAGCGCCGGTGAACGCCGAGCGAGGCACCAGGAGGCCGGCGAAATCACCCTGCAGCAAATGCTGCATGAGTGGACCATGCACGATCTGGGACATATCCGGCAGATCGCTGAGCTGGTGAGAGCGCGAAGACACCTGCAGGCAGCGGGAAAACTGGGCGATAGCTACCGCCTGAAACCATAGGTCCGCCGGCGCTGCCTGAAACCTCACGTTTTCCATTTCGGCTCGGCGATCGTGGTCGGATGCGGCTCGTGCTGGACTACTGGCGCGGCGAAAACGATGGCGTCTGCAAGTTTCCGAAGGGTAAGAAGACAACCCGCTCGAAAATCTTGGTGTGAATTGATTAGCACCAGCATAGTTGGGTTT
>JBAQJG010000419.1:0-8934 GCA_049300145.1 Chthoniobacterales bacterium
AGCGTTCGAATCGTGTAAAGAACTTATCCGGCGAGGCTGTGTGATCATTGATAAGAAGGGCGCGTGGGGGCAGCATCAACCTTCACCGGAGGAAGAGAACAAATTTATCCGGCTGCACGGATTCGAAGAGTATGCGAAATGGCACTTGGGAATCGACGAAGGCCGACCGGAGGCGACAAAAGCAAGATATAAATTTCCCTGCGGCGATTTCAAAAATGTTCATCGTTGCGCTGTGCTCGCGGTGAAAAGCAGGGCCGCTCAATACAACTATGACGAAATTGAACAGGCCGCATCGGATCTGCTTCAGATGATCGAGATGCAACGGGGCTCCGGTGCGACGCCGTTACCAGAATAACTACCTCTTGCTACAAACTCCAGCTCGTCAAAAAGGCATCGATTAATTGCGGCAAGTCATCACTGTAGCCACCCTCAAGAATTGCGGCGGCGGGAATGGTTATATCATCCAACCATGCGCCGAACATGGCGAAATCTTCGGGCTTCAGCGTCATCTGCATGATCGGATCGCGCGCGTAGGCGTCAAAGCCGGCGGACACGAGCAGAAGATTAGGCTTGAACCCGAGAAGTTTTTCCACCGCGTGTTTTGCTGCCTCGACATGAACGCGGCGCGGGGTCGAAGGCGCGATTGGGTAATTGTCGATGTTGGCGAACGAATCTATGCCGGTTCCGGGATACGCCGGAAACTGATGGATCGAGGCGAATGCGATTCGCGGATTCCGCGCGACAATCTCTTCAGTCCCGTTGCCGTGATGCGCGTCGAAATCCCAAATAGCAACTCGCTCCGCCCCATTTTCCAAAGCGTCGAGTGCGGCAATCGCGATGTTGTTAAAATAACAAAATCCCATCGCGCGATCTCGAGTCGCGTGATGGCCCGGTGGTCGCATCAAACTGAAAGCGCGCTCCCCGCTCAAGGCCGCGCGCGCCGCCCCGATGGCCGCGCCCGCGGACTTCATCGCGTATTTCTCGAGGTCGGGATAAACCGGTGTGTCGAGATCGAAATCTTCGGAGGCCTTTGCAATTCGCTCGATATGCGCAGGCGAATGCGCGCGCAGCAACGCTGCCTCGTTCGCCGCGCGTGGCTCGCGCCACTCCCAATCAGGATGTCGATCTTTGAGCAACGGCACGGTGCGTGCAATTCTTTGCGGATGCTCCGGATGCCCTGGCGCAGAGTAATTGAGACAATCCGGATCGTAGAAGATGATCATCGAAGCGGGAAGGTGCGGAGAGGAGCCCCATCTTGCAACCACAAGATCGACAATCCCGGCGCCGAGTTGATAAGAGAACGAGAAATGCCGATGGTGCGCGGCGGAAATTCGAACCTACCCAAAATCGATGCTCAATGGCCAGAAGATCGTCGTAGTGATGCCGGCGTATAACGCCGCGCGCACTTTGCGCCAGACTTATAACGAAGTGATGGCGCATGAGATGGTCGATCTTGTCATCGTGGTCGACGACGCGAGCCAGGATGAAACCGTGGCGATCGCGCGCACGCTGGATCGCGTGCAAGTGGAAGTGCACCCGATTAACCGCGGCTATGGCGCGAATCAAAAGACATGCTACCGGCTCGCTCTGGCCGCAGGCGCCGACATCGTGATCATGATTCATCCCGATTACCAGTACACGCCGCAACTCATTCCCGCGATGGCGTCGCTGGTGGCAAGCGGGCTTTACCCGTGCGTACTGGCTTCGCGCATTCTTGGCGGCGGGGCGCTGCGCGGGGGCATGCCGTGGTGGAAATACCTCGCGAACCGGTTTCTAACCTTGGCCGAGAATCTTTTGCTCGGCGCGAAGCTTTCCGAATATCATACCGGTTATCGCGCTTATGCGCGCAGTTTGCTCGAACGGCTTCCACTGGGAGCAAACTCGGACGATTTCGTTTTCGACAACCAGATTCTTGCGCAAGTGATCTCCTTAGGCGGCGCTATTGGCGAAGTGACCTGTCCGGCGCGGTATTTGCCCGAGGCGTCGTCGATTAATTTCCCAAGAAGCGTGCGTTACGGACTTGGTTGTCTGGCCACCGCCGCGCGTTTCCGTTTCGCCCGCTGGGGACTGGTTCGGCCTCTTGCTTAACGACGATTGATGGCGAAAGCTCGTCGCAGAAAAGCAGCCGATACTCGCGCGCTAAGTCTTGGCGTTTGCCTTTTTCTGGTTGCAAGCACGTGGCTGGTTTTCGGGCAAACGCTTAGCCACGAATTCGTTAACTTCGATGATCACGTCTACGTCTATGAAAACCCGGTCATAACCGGCGGCCTCACGTTGCCCGGAATCATTTGGGCGTTCAGGCACAGCCACGCGAGGAACTGGCATCCGCTGACGACAATCTCTCACATGCTCGACTGCCAGTTCTTTGGGCTCAATGCCAGCGGACATCATTTCACAAATGTCTTTCTTCATACAATTGCGGTCGTCTTGCTCTTTCTCGTGCTTCGCGACATGACGGGTGGTCCGAGCCGGACTGGCAGTGTCTGGCCAAGCGCCTTTGTTGCCGCGCTCTTTTCGATTCATCCCTTACATGTGGAATCGGTCGCGTGGGTTTCGGAGCGTAAAGATGTGCTCAGCGGTGTCTTCTTCATGCTGACGCTCGGCGCATACGTGCGTTATGCGCGACAGCCATCGCCCGCGCGTTACATAACGATGTCGATCTTGTTCGCCCTTGGCCTCATGTCCAAGCCGATGCTAGTGACGTTGCCCTTTGTACTCTTGCTTCTGGACTACTGGCCACTGGACAGAAGACGGAGGACCGAGATCAGAGGACAGAGGACAGAGATCAGAGGTTCGCCCCGGCGAATCCATCCGTTGGTGGATCAGAGGTCAGGGGTTCGCCCCGGCGAATCCATCCGTTGGTGGATCAGAGATCAGAGGTTCGCCCCGGCGAATCCGTCCTTTGGCGGATCAGGAGACAGAGAGCGAGTCGAAGGACAAAGCTGGTCGAATCTGGTCGTGGAAAAGATTCCCCTTCTCGCGCTTTCTGCCGCATCCTGCCTGGCGACGTTACTTGTGCAAAGGCAAGCCGCTGGTTCGATCGACCAATTACCTTTCGCCTGGCGAGCCAATAACGCGATCGTAACCTGCGTCGTCTACATCTGGCAGATGCTTTGGCCAGTAAAACTAGCGGTTTTCTATCCTCATCCCGACAATCGCCTGCTTTTTTGGCAAGTCCTCCTGGCGCTGGCGCTCCTCATCACGATCACTACGACAGTGATCGTATTACGGCAAAAACGCCCTTACCTCATCACTGGCTGGTTCTGGTATTTGGGAATGCTCGTGCCGGTGATAGGCCTGGTGCAGGTGGGAGAACAAGCGCGGGCTGATCGTTATACTTACCTTTCGCAAATCGGCCTCTATCTCATGCTGACCTGGGCGATTGCCGATCTTTCGGCCTCCTGGCGACGCCGCCGGGAGATTTTAAGTGTTGCGGCAGCAGTGGCGATTACCGCTTTGACTTGGCGCGCATGGATTCAAACCTCGTATTGGGAAAATAGTGAAACGCTTTGGACTCATACGCTTGCCGTCACCACGGACAACGATGTCGCTCACAACAACCTAGGATTTATTTTTTTGCGACGAGGTGAATTGGACGAAGCAATCTCGCATTTTCAAACAGCGCTCAACGTCAGGGCCAACAACCCGGAGACCCATTACAATCTCGGCAGCGCTCTCGTTCATAACAACCTTGGCAACGCATTTCTCCGCAAGAAACTCGTGGACGAAGCGATCGCGCATTACGAGAGAGCGGTGGAATTACGGCCCGATTATGCCGACGGCCATTATAATCTCGGCAGCGCACTGCTCCAGGAAGGCCGGATCGACGAAGCCATTGCGCATTGGCAAAGAACATTATCGATCCAACCGAACGACGCGGAGGCGCATACCACCCTCGGGGATGCGCTTCTGCGCAAAGGGGAGATTGGCCAAGCGATCGCACATTATGAAACTGCGTTGGAAATCGCTCCGCGCTCCGTTTCGACGTTAAACAATTTGGCGTGGGCGCTATCAACGTGTTCCGACGCGTCGCTGCGCAACGGCGCGAAAGCGATTGAGCTAGCACAAGAAGCCGATCAGCTTGCCGGCGGGAAGAATCTGATTTTCATCCGCACACTAGCCGCCGCTTATGCTGAGAACGGCCGGTTTACTGATGCAATCGAAACCGCTCAGCGCGCGTTACAACTCGCCACCGCCCAAGACAACTTCGCCTTAGCGAGCAAGCTAGAGAAGGATCTCGATCTCTACCGGACCAATTCTCCTCTGCGCCACTCTGGTCCAACGAATGCGCACCAGTAGCGATTTGGTGCAGCACGCGTTGACGACTGCCGGTGGTGCGCTACTCGAGATCGACGCCGAGCGGTTTAAGAATCCGCAGTCGCCATTCTTTTGCCTCAACAGCCGTCGCTAAGGTGCTCTTGCATAGGATTTTGGGGAGTTCTGTGGAAGCGATTTTCCGCGGCAGGAATTAATTGTCGGCGCAACGTTTGATAAGGTGGGGCGTCTGTGTTTTCTCCAATCCGTGCTGCCTCAACTCACCCTCATTCCCAGATCGAGCGTCGCGACGAAATCGGACCGCCCCGACGGTCCTTCCTACCTCCGGACGACCAAAAGTAACAAACCTGTTACCAAGAGGTTCGAGTTTCTTTCTTGACTAAGAACGCGGAGGTTAAGACAATCGCCGCGACCTTAGCCCTGTACTCGATCCTGCCGGATCGCATGATTCGGCAGTCAGCGGTGGCTTCATCGAAAGCAGGGCTCGGGTCAATAAGGAGGTTCTCAATATGAAACGATCAAATGCGGTAGCGCGACAGATTTGTTGGCTGGTAATAATGGCTGGGGTGGCAATCTTTTCCGCATCGGGATTTGCCGGCGGGAGCGCTGCTGCTACAGCAATTACCATTGTCGATCAAAACGGCCGCCCAGTTCCCAACACTCCGCCGTCGAACATCAGCCAGATCTATGATGTGACGGTGGGGCCGAATGGGACGCTTGTGTTTTCACCTGACCCGGTCACCATTTCGGTGGGCGACACAGTGCGCTGGACCTGGGGCAGCGGCGGCCATAGCAGCACCTCGGGTACTCCGGGCTTTCCCAACGGGCTCTGGGACTCTGGAATTCTTAACCAAGGACAGATGTTCTCGCACACCTTCAACACCGCGGGGTCGTTTCCATATTATTGCACCGTGCATGGGCAATGCTGTGGAATGACAGGCACGATCAATGTCGAGTCGGCTCCCATGGCGCAAAGCGCTTTTTCGCGAAAGGTGCACGGCGGAGCCGGCACTTTTGATGTCCCTCTGCCACTCACTGGCAACGTGGGCGTCGAGTGCCGCAGCGGCGGGGGCACAAACGATTATCAGATGATCATTGGCTTCGCGACCTCGGTCACGGTCGGGGGCGCGGCACTGACCACTGGCACCGGGAGCGTGAGCAGTTTCAGCGTGAGCGGGTCGGAAGTCACGGTCAATCTCACTGGCGTGACTAACGTCCAGAGGATTACTGTTACGCTCATGAACGTGAACGATGGTACACACATGGGCAACGTTCCTGTTTCCATGGGCGTATTAGTTGGTGATGTGAACGGCAATGCTGCCGTCAGTGCGGCGGACGTCGCTCTGACCAAATCGCAAGTGGGCGCGACGGTCAGTGGCTCAAATTTCCGCGAAGACGTGAATGCCAATGGCGTGATCAACTCGGTGGATGTCGCCCTGGTCAAATCCACGGTGGGTACGGCGCTGCCTCCTTAACGGCTGAGCGGCGCGAAGAAGTTCGCGCGTTAGAGCTTTAGAGCCTTGCAGGTTGGGCTTGTTCAAGCTCATCCGCTCACAATACTGTGAATATTGTGAGCAGATAAGATCGGAGTGCAGTGCTTGATCCACCGCCCGGCGGAAACGACCTGGCAGCGGTCGAGACCTTCGATCAAACCACTGGCAACATCATCAGGGTCGTTAGCAGTACTAGAACGCAAGACGATTTTGTCACCCGAATCCCTCAACGGCTTCAATTTTTCGAACACCTTCAACGTGGTTCCCGTGCGCAATTGCGCTCTAGCCGAGCACACGCAGCGGTTCGTCGATGGTCCTGACCCAGGCGTGCGGGAGATTCAGTCTTTCACGTACTAAAAGCGGCTCATTTCGCGGCCGAACATATTCGCAGTCGTGAAAGCGCGTGACCACGCTTTCATGATTAAAACAGATCCAACGCCTTTGACTCTCGGTGTCGGTAGCCGTAGCTGAAACGATATGCTCGATCTGATGTACAAGTTGATGGAGTATCGAAGTCAGGAGATACATCATCGTTTGGGAAAAATCGGTGCGGCCACATCGATGTTACATGTGGATGTTTTGCTTCTCATCTATCACTTCGCCAAGATCGCCATGGGGAATATCCTCGAGATCGGCCCTTACATTGGCGGGTCCACGATCGCCGCCGCGTTTGGAGCGCGTGAGTCCGGCACGCCAAAGAAAATCATCAGCGTGGAGGCGGGAGGACGACTGAAGCACCGTCGCATACCGAGCAGGAATATCTTCAAGGACCTGAAGAAGAATCTCGCGCGATTCGGCGTGTCCGAGAGTGTTACGTTGATCAACGGTTACTCCTTCCAAGAGACGACGATATCAGCCATTCGGCAGATGTTGGGCCGCGGTGAAGTGGGCCTCTTCATTTTTGATGCGGATGGCAATGTGCGCCGGGACTTGGATTGCTATGGCGATTTACTGGCCGACGGTTGTTGGCTTGTGATCGACGATTATTTTGGGTCCTGCGTGAAGGCAGAACCGAGGCGGGCGCAGGTTGACGAACTCGTATCGGCTGGAAGACTCGTTCCATTTGGATATTACGGATGGAGCACCTGGGTTGGTCAATGGCAGCGGAGTTGATCAGCATCGAGGAAGATTGCTGACGAGATGCGTGGTCGCGCCAACGCGTCATGCCCAGCTGCCCAGCGAGTCAGTCCGCCTTTTCTTTTTTTATGACGAAGCCGATGTAGCCCCACCGACCCCATTCATAATGCGACGTCCGCTGCGGATTCAGGCGCCCGGTTTTATCGTGCGCGTATGTCTTCGCCACAAATTCTGGAAACGCCGCGTTCAAATGCACATCATGTGACACAAGCAGTCCGCGATCGGGCAGCCGCGCCCAAAATTGGCGAAACTCCCAAAGCATGTGTCGATGACGGTGTGAGCTGTCGTGCAGAAACATGTCGATTGATGCCGGCAGTTGGTCGCGCTGCACAAAATCCTCGACCTTTCCGCGCAGAGGCACGAACTGCCGTTGCAAATCGTTCGGAATCAAAGCGCCCTGCTCGCAGTCCGCGCTCCACTCGATGCTGTACAACTTTGCTGTTGTGAGCCCTTCATCCACAAACGCTTTTAAGATAAAGGCCGAGGACATCCCGACAAATCCACCCGACTCGACGACTACTGCCGGTCGCTGCCAACGCGTCAACGCGTAAAGCGTCGCGCAATCGAGCGTCCCCATCATCCCCTGAGTGCCGTATGCGCGACATCGCCGAGTCATTTCTGCCATAAAATCGCTTACTCGAATTTCCGCCGCGAAACGCGCCACGGCTTCCCAAACGCCGTAAAGTGGCATCGACAACGGCTCATGCCGATTCGCTTTCTTCGCCCGACGCCACCAGGGCCGCGGGAGTCCAGGTACTTTTTTCATCGACTTGAGAGTGAGAGAATGCGGTCCAATCTTAAACGTTTGACATTCGTTTAAGCTAAAAACCCGACGACACGCAACAAATGGTGCGCGATGCAGGCTTCAGACCTGCGACTTCTTGCGTGTGAAGCATCATTCGTGACTTCGTGATTATTCGTCAACGTGCGTTATCATGCTTTCATTATTTGTATTGCGACGATAGCGATTTTTTCCCAATGTGAACCATCACGTACATGAGCGAAGAAATTCTGTCATGAATTGTCATGAAAACTTCGGCACTTTTATCGACAGAAAAAAATGACGCTGGAAAGGTTCCGATTTCTGCCTGCTGCTTCGACTCGCGAGATTCGCTTCAGCGGTTCCAACGTAATCCTGGCCGTGGCGCACTCGCAATCCATTTCCTTTGCACCAGCAATGGGTGTGCTGCTAGGTTACTTATCGCATGTATGGGGCGTGAAGCGATGAAAGTGCATGTGCTGCTCGGTTTTTTCGTGTCCGCGATCCTTTGCAGTTGCGCGGCCAACACTCCAGGTTCAGAGACGATGATCGACACCAGCACGCATGCTCGACAATGGGTGCTTCAAGAGGCGCCGCCCCAGATGCCCATATCGGTTCCAATTGGTTCCGAATAATTAGTGCAAGGCGCTCCCAAAGCAGAAAACGCAGCGCAACACCTTTACGCAGTTCGACCGCGCAAAGATCATCGCGGTTTTGATCTAAATAGTGGCTACACGGGACCAAATGAGTTTGATGCCGTGCTGGGGGACGGCTTCAGTGCTACGCACTATGATTTGGGTGGGTCACCGAATCCGCTGACACTTGTACCGCCCGGCACGTATGACGTCGAGCGCATTCACTTTTCGATCACGAACGCTACGCCTGGCGTTTACACATTCTTCACAACGACCACTAATCCGCGTCCCTCGGAAGTCACCGATCAAGATTTCAACGATAATTTTCTGCCGCAGGCCTCATTCAGTATCACGGTCGTGCCCGAGCCGAGCACGTTCGCCCTGCTGGCGCTGGCCGGAGCTGGGTTGGGCTTGCTCGCCTATCGCCGCTGGTCCGCGACGCGCTGAGACAACGCTGTCGCAACTGCGCTGGATCACTTTTCAAAAAGGCAAGTTTTTGTGGATGGTCGATAGCGCGCTGGAACCGTGCGCGATGCAGGGTTCAAACCTGCGACTTATCGCCGGAGCGACCGCTCCCTTGAAGGTTGTGCGCGATGCAGGGTTCGAACCTGCGACTTCTTGCGTGTGAAGCAAG
>JBAQJG010000420.1:0-7736 GCA_049300145.1 Chthoniobacterales bacterium
GTCCTGCTCTTCGCGCCACTGAACCAGGCGCAGCGAAGTTTTTGCGCGGTGATCTACGGCGTGAGCATGGCGTTGACCTTCGATGAATTTGGAATGTGGTTGCATCTCGGCGGCAGCTACTGGCAGCGCGCAAGTTTCGACGCCGTGGTCGTTATCTTAAGTACGCTTGGTTTGCTTGCATTCGCGCCGCCGTGGCGGCAATTGCGCGCTCATCATTTCGCGGTTGGCGCGGCCATGCTGCTGACCGTGGCGGCATTCTGCGTGTTGCTGATCAAATCGTTGAGCCACGCCAATGACAAGATAGGCCCAAAATTGATTGAGATGGAGAGAAGTGGACCGGAATAGGAGGGGAGAGGACGGCGAAGCTGAAAGACAAGTGTAATTTGTTGAGAGTTACAACGTTAAATCGTACGGCTGTTAAGGTCATGAACGAGAGACTGCCCACACGACTGTCGCTACAGGTTTGCAGCCGACACGGCTGCCGCTACAGACAGAACGGCGCGCTTGCATTGAGAGCGTTTTCCGTGAACGTACTTGCGCGTCATGCCTGACAAATCTCCTAACGCGAACCAAAAACGGGTGGATAATGGTGTTACCCGCCGAACATTTCTTGGGATGAGTCTGGCAAGCGGAGCCACCCTGTTGGCCGGAGGATCGGCCACAATCTTTGGAGCCGCTTCATCAACGAGCCCGAACTTGGCTACGAATTCCGTTTGGAAGTTGGGCGGCGATCTCGCGGTCAATCGGCTCGGCTTTGGCGCGATGCGCATCACCGGGGAAGGCGTCTGGGGTTGGCCGCCTGATCGGGGCAACGCGCTCAAAGTCCTGCGGCGCGCGGTTGAACTCGGTGTGAATTTGATCGACACGGCCGACGCTTACGGCCCCGAAACAAGCGAACTGCTTATCGCCGAGGCGCTCCATCCTTATCCGGCCGGACTCGTTATCGCGACGAAAGGCGGTCTGACCCGACCAGGACCTGGCCAGTGGGTACCGAACGGTCGACCTGAGTATCTCAAAAAATGTGTGGAGGGGAGTCTGACGCGGCTTCGGCTCGATCGTATCGATTTGTATCAATTGCACCGTGTCGATCCGAAAGTGCCGATGGAGGAATCGCTCGGCGCGCTCAAGGAGATGCAGGGCGCCGGGAAGATTGGGCACGTCGGATTGTCGGAGGTGACGCCCGAGGAAATCGCGCGGGCGCGCAAGGTTCTACCGATCGTGAGTGTGCAGAACCAGTACAACATCGCGAACCGCAGGTGGGAGAAAACGCTGGTCTATTGCGAGAGGGAAGGCCTCGGCTTTATGCCGTGGTCGCCGATTGGAGGAAACAGGGGTTTGAAACCTGACGATGCGTTGGAAGCGGTTGCCAAGGAGCACAGCGCGAGTGTTGTTCAGCTCGCGCTTGCCTGGCTTCTGCAACGGTCGCCGGTGATGCTGCCGATTCCCGGCACATCTTCTATCGCGCACCTGGAGGAAAATATCGCCGCGGCCAAGATCAAGTTAACTCCGGAAGAATGGAAAACGATTGATGCGTTAGCGGGACAAGGGTGAAGCAGCCAAATGTAATTCGTCGAATCGTTACATTGTTGGATCGTTGAAGCGCTGGAGCGGAGAAGACAGATAGAGGACGGAGAAGAGCAGGTACACGCGGAACTCAGGAGGCGTGAGCGCTCGCGTTCTTACTCTCTGCGGCGTCAGCGGCGCAAATTTCGTGAGCAATCCGTCGCGCCTGGTCTTCGAGAGAACCGATGGTGAAGTTGGCGCACGTGCGACGGTCGCGGAGATACTCCTGAACGAACGGCTCAAGGCCACCACTTCTTTCGCACTGAGCAACGTGGACGAGTTGATGGAGGATCAACTCGCGATCGCCCCAGCTATCGGCGCGAATGATAATCCCATGGCCGATGGTCGCGCCGCGACAAGCCTCGGTGATGATATGGGTGCGACGCGAGGCCTCAGCCAGCTCCGTGTTGTCAGGCAGCGGAATTCGATCGACGACCAGCACTCTTACCCGGGAACAATCCCGAACGCCGACTCGATGCGCATCGGCGGTCTGCCGTGGCCCTAACGGAGCGCCGCGCGCGAGGATGAATTGCTCCTGTGCTTTCGCCCACTGATAAGCGAGCGGCAAAAGGCGTTCGAATGTCTCCTGGTCAATCACTTGGTGCTATGGGAATTTGGAGTGACAAAGAAAGAGCAAGAGGCGTGCGCGGTGAAAGCGGCAGGTCAGAGGTCAGAAATCAGAAATCAAAGAATCTGCCTACGTGCTAAGCTTCGGCTTGCTAAGCGTTTACTTGTCGCGGCCGTCGCGAAAGCGCAGGAGCAACGCCCAACGCTAATGCGAAAGCAGAAGGCGGCGACTCGCGGAATCAATGCGGTCCGTAGCGCAGCATGAGCTGTTGACGGACTTCAGCCTGGAGCTTGGGATTCAAGCGCGTGAGCAGTTTTTCGCGGTGGTCGCGATCCATTGCCGCTAATTCGGCCAGATATTTGTCGCGCGTTTTCTTCTTCTCGTATTTGCTCCATCCAATGCCGCCCGCGAGAAGGACGCAAATCGTCCAAACTGTGATCGTGGTCCAACTCATCTCTCAAGAGCAGTTAGTGCCAGAGGACAGAGAGTGCACGTAATTTTGTGCAGCAGGCTGTTGCACAATTGTTGGTGGTGATACCCACGTTCGTGTTCGTTGTGCGATCGCTCAGGAAAGCAACAACGCACAGCATGCCGGAAATTACTTCGGTAAATCTCAGAAATGGAAAAGCGGAAAGCTGGAACACTAACTTTAGGAGCCAGGAGCAGTTACTATAGGCCCTGCTTCATTTTGACGGCGGGAGGACGTTCGACGTGGCCGCCGAAACCTTTGCGCATGGCGGAGAGGATCTTCTCGGCAAAGGTGTGTTCCTGGCGCGAACGGAAACGGGTGTAGAGCGCAACCGAAAGCACTTCGGCGGATACTCCTTCCTCGAGCGCGGCCGCGATTGTCCAACGCCCTTCGCCCGAATCTTCCACGAAGCCCGTGTACCCAGCGAGTTGGCGATCACTGGCCAATGCGGTCGCAGCCAGATCGAGCAGCCACGATGAGACGACACTCCCGCGTCGCCAGAGCTCGGCGATGTCGGCGAGGTTAAGATCGTAAGAAAGTCCCGCGGGTAGATTATCCGAGTTCGCCCCGCGCAGGATGTCGAACCCTTCCGCATACGCCTGCATCAGGCCGTATTCGATTCCATTATGAATCATCTTCACGAAGTGGCCCGCGCCAGATGGACCGCAATAGAGATAACCGAGTTCGGCGGTGCTCTTCATTCCTTCACGACCCGATGTCTTGGGGATGTCCCCAGGACCAGGCGCGAGGGTGGCGAAGATCGGGCCGAGTCGCTGGGCACTGGGTTGATCTCCGCCGATCATTAGGCAGTAACCCCGCTCCAAACCCCAGATTCCGCCGCTCGTCCCGGCATCGAGATAGCGGATCCCGCTCGGTTTGAGCATAGCGCTGCGCCGGACATCGTCTTTGTAGAATGAATTGCCGCCATCGATGATGGCGTCGCCCGATTGCAACAGCTTGGAAAGGGCGAGCACGGTTTCTTCGGTGGGGGCACCGGATGGAAGCATGATCCAGACAGCTCGCGGAGCGGTGAGCTTTTCGACTACTTCTTCGAGCGAATAGGCGGCGGTCGGACCTTCCTTAGCGAGTGCGTCGACGGTTTCCCGGTTGCGATCGAACGCAACGCATTGATGTCCACCGCTCGTCAAGCGTCGCGCCATGTTCGCACCCATCCGGCCGAGGCCAATCATTCCAATCTGCATAACAAGAGTTTGATTGAGAAAGTAAAATAAGAAAGGCTAAAGTCGCCGCCTTCGTCGTCCTTCGGTCGCAGCGGCGACAGGATCAACGAAGAAATTAAGTATTAGGAGATCAGCGGTTCCTGGGCGATACTGTAGCAAGTTTTTCTGCTGCGATTTCCCGGAAACAGTATCAGGTTTCAATTCTCCGGGAGTCAACCAATCGTCAGCGGCTGACTGTGCCTCTTATAAATATATGAAAGCCGATCTCGTTAAAGCCGCCTCCGAAGTAATTCCTAATCAGCAAATTCTGGTGAACATGGTCTCACGCCGCGTCCGACAGCTCTGTCTCGGGCATCGCCCGCTCGTAGAATATGCGCCCGGGCTCGGGCACGCCGATGTCGCGCTTACTGAGATCGCCAATCAGAAACTGACTTTCGAGTCGACCTTGGGTCAGAACGGGAAAAACGAGGCTGCCCACGTCGTCCAATTCCCGGGGATCATCGTGAGCAAGAAAATCGCCGCGAAGGAAAAGGCCGCGTAGCGGGATTTGTTGAGACAACGAACTGCGGAGTACGCCGATTTACGCCGACAGGACGTTAGATTTTGAAACGGCGATGACGTAGGCGGCCTTAGGAATGCAGAAACAATCATTCCTTGCGTATGGCCGGACTGCCTTTTCAATGGCGAACTGAATCGCGCTGAGCTTTTCGGGCGTCTGGCACGCGAGCAATCCGGCGGTGCGGACACCGGCGTTGCGTTCGGCGTCAAAGACATAGCGCGCGGTCGGAACGTTCCATTCGATGGTATGAACTTTAAAAATCATCGAGGCGCCGTCGAACCCAGCGCGCTCGAACGCTTGTCGAAATTCTTCCCGGCCAGCAAATAAATAATGCGGCGGTCCCGCCGGAAGATCGACATTTACATCGGCGTGCGCCTGGATGGCGTCGTCGATAATTTTTGCGTATGGGCTTTCGCTCGGCGGCGCCCAGACGGTGAAACCGAATTTGCCGCCGGGTTTGAGGACGCGGACCGCCTCGGCGCAAGCCCGCTCGGGATTGGACAGATGGAGCAGTGCGAAGTTGGCCAGGACGCGGTCGAAACTGGAGCCGGCAAATGGCAAATCTTGCGCATCGCCTTCGCGGAATTCGATGTTGGGAAACATTTTCTTCGCGATCGCGATCATCTCCTCCGAAAAGTCGAGCCCGATCGGCTTGGCGCCGCATTCCGCCGCCGCGGCCGAGATGTACCCGGGGCCGCAGCCGACATCCAAGATCGACATGCCCGCAAAAACTTCAGCCGCATCGAGCAGAGACGGAATGAATTGTCGCGTAGAGGTTGACCAGACAGAGTCGTATTTGTTCGCGACATGCTCCCAGCCCCGGTGCTCGAACTCGGTAAAAGAGTCGCTCATCGCCTTAGGAAATTAAAGGGAGCTAATGGTATGAGCAACACAGAAGGGTCCGAGCTCGCCACGGGACGAGTCCGTCCGATTGGCGGACCGGACTGGCAATTAGCTGTGCGGCTGGCAACGAGCGACTCGGAAGGCGAGTGAGTTTCAAAGTAGAAACTAGAAACATAATTTCGGATTGCGGTTTGCGGCAGTCGCTGAGCGAAGTGAAGTTGGTGTTGTCTAATTTGCCAGAAGGAAACATGAAACGATTTATCCTCTCAACGGCCTTTTTATTGATTGCGCTCACTCACGCGGCCCAAAGTCAGGACACCAACAAAACGCCTTCGCCGCAGCCGAGACCTAAACCGGCTCGCGTCCACGCGTCCCGCAAACAACAACCATCGGTCGAGCGCACGCCGGCCAACGTTCGCCTCAGTTATGCGGATGCACTCGCGAGATATCGACACCAGAGGCACAATCGTGTTTGGTGGAAGCGACACTTCACGACCATCGTGCTTGTCAGAGGCGGGTACTACTATTGGGATGCAGGATATTGGTTCCCGGCGTGGGGTTACGATCCCGTTTATGAATATTACGATTACGACGGTCCGATTTATACGTATGGCAACCTGTTGCCAGATCAGGTGATCCTGAACGTGCAGCGCGCACTTCAAGATGAGGGCTATTACGCGGGAGGATTGAGCGGTTCGCTCGGGTCGGCAACGCGGCAGGCAATTGCGAATTATCAACAGGACGCTGGCTTGTTCGTCACGGGAGTAATCGATGCCGCGACAGTAGAGTCGCTCGGTTTGAACTAGAAAAGGAAACTCGAAGTTCGATTTGGATTGCAGCCCATCCGCCTGTGGTACCAATTTGGCCCTTCAAGTTCCTCCACTCCGCGGTTGAGATCCGAAACAAGAAATCTCCTGGAAAACCGATCTCGTTTCCGCTTGACCGCGCGATTGAGTGCGAAGTGCGCGATCAAGTGGCAGTTTGCACCCGGTTCTTTCTAAGCACCAAAGCGGCAACGATGCCGACGCAGATGAAGCCAATCACCTGGATGAACATGTAGCTTGCAATGTAAACAGACGGGAAGCCGTACCAGTTCCAATAGGAAACATTGGTCGCTGTGGCTGCGAGAATTCCTGCGACGAAGACGAACCCGACGCGGCCACCGAAACTACTCACACGCGTTTGGGCGAGGAGGAAGACTACCAGCATCGACTCAACAAGTTCGGTCGCGAATTCGATTCCCAGCCATTTGCCGATGGTCAGCGGGCGTCCCGGCGGATGATACATGAGAATGCCGGACGGATTGTTCGCGGACTTCTCGCCCAAGTTATGCATGGCTTCGTTCTTCTGCGCCCGACTCGGGTTCGGGCCAAGACCGATCCCAGGGAAAAGATAAAGGCCGGATTGCTGACCGATGTTGGTTTTCATCGCAGCCAAGACCGCCTGTTCATTCGGAATTTCGCGGATGCCAGCCTCGCCGAGCGGCAGAGCCATATGCGCGATTGATGTCCAGATAAACATGGCGATACCACCTAAAACACCTGCGAGGAAAACTCTTTTTGTCATAACAAGAAAATAGAATCAGGAACCCACGAAAACAGGAAGTCAGATCTTTAGACAGGATGGACCGCATTCGTCGAATCTGTGTTTATCTGCGTAATCCGCGGTTAAGATTAAATTTGGGAATCACTTTTATGTATTCAGTTGAAGCGGATAAATCCAAGCGCCTCGTTGTGATCAGCGGGGCCGGACACGTGACGAAGGAGGAAGTGAAAGCAGCAGCGCAAAAGGTGCGTGAGATTGTAAAAGATGCCGCGCCCGGGTTTCGTGTCTTAACAGATTTTCGATGGCTTGAATCGATGGAGCCGGCGGCGGCGCGTCACATTGCTGAGATCATGGACGCGCTGGTCGAGAAGGAGGTGGGCAAGGTTGTGCGCGTGATTCCCGACCCTCGTAAGGACATCGGCCTCAATATTCTCTCGCCATTCCATTACAGATAGAAGGTTCAAGTCGTGACCTTCGAGTCGTTGGCTGAGGCGCTGCAAAGCTTGATGGAAAGTGAAAATTAGGAAGTAGGAAGTAGAAACGCGGGTTTCGAAATTCAACGCGAAAGGAGTTTCGCGTTGAGATTAATCTGTGTGCCGGATAGTGCGACTGAGACCGGGCAAGTTTTCTTTGTTAGTTCGGCTTGTTCGTTGAACTTCGCCTCATCGATTCCGGGCACGTCGGCTTCGGTCGTCAGGTTAATGGAGGTGATTTTGAAACCGCCGCCGGACGGCTCGAACTTCACCTCCGCGGTGGTGTTGATGTTCTTGGGTGGATGACCGGCCTTTTCGAGGTTGAGCGAGAGTGCCATCGAATAGCAACCCGCCTCCGCCGCTCCGATGAGTTCCTCGGGGTTTGTGCCGCGCGCGTTTTCGAATCGCGAGGCGAAAGAGTAGGGCCCTTCGAATGCGCCGCTTCCGAGTTTCATCTTTCCTTTGCCGCCTTTCAGCGTGCCTTCCCAAACAGCCGAACCAATTCGTGTTGCCATAATAGCGACCAATGTGGATG
>JBAQJG010000421.1:0-1647 GCA_049300145.1 Chthoniobacterales bacterium
CTTTTCGCCCGACTAATGGTTCGAACTTTAAAGTCAGCCAAACGCAACCAATGCTCACCAGAACAACAGGCAGCCGCAATGCCCAGAGATTCCGACCAAGCAAACTTTCTGACAGCAGCAGGACGTAGAAGTGCAGCGGCCCGTGGTAATTCGTGGGATCGTATCTGTAAAACCCATTATGCATGACCTGATCCACAAACCAGCCATTGATGCCTTCATCGAAATGCGGCGGCTTGATACCCAGCAGAAAAAGACGCAGGAACGCTGCCAGTCCCAGGATTAACCAGGGAGTCCAACCAGTCTCTCCGAGGCGGGCTTTCCACGCTTCCAGATAATCGCGCAGACCCGCGACCGCGGAATATTCTGCTGGCGCGTCGCCTTTGCCGCTGCTAGTACGCGCTGCCATGCGCATTCTTGTAACCGGTGGCTGTGGATTCATCGGGAGCAATTTTATTCGGTATATTTTACAACATTACAAGCCCGCGTACGTGACCAACGTCGATGTCCTCACTTACGCCGGCAACCTCGCCAATCTGGATGGCGTGGTCGAGGAACATGGCGAACGCTACGAGTTTTTCAAAGCCGATATCGCGAACGCCGATCAAATGGATGCGCTCATGACCGAGCATCAATTCTACGCGGTCATCAATTTCGCGGCTGAATCGCACGTGGACCGCAGCATCAACGATCCGCTCAATTTCATTCACACTAATGTCATCGGCACGAGCGTGCTGCTCGATTGCGCACGCCGGCACGGCGTCCAGCGCTTCATCCAAGTCTCGACGGATGAAGTCTATGGCTCGCTTGGCCCTGCCGGCAAATTTACCGAACAATCGCCGCTCGATCCAAGTTCGCCTTACTCGGCCAGCAAAGCCGCTGCCGATCTGCTCGCGCTTGCCTGTTACAAGACCTACGGCCAGGAAGTGCTGGTGACCCGTTGTTCAAACAACTTCGGACCGTATCAGTTTCCCGAAAAACTGATTCCGCTCATGATTATCAAGGCGCTGCGCGACGAGCCACTGCCGGTTTATGGTGACGGCCTGAATGTGCGCGATTGGATCCATGTTACGGATCATTGCGCCGCCATCGTGGCCGCGCTTTTCGAAGGGAAACCTGGCCAAATTTATAATTTCGGCGGCGACGGGGAGATGGTGAACATCGATCTTGTAAAAATGATTCTTGATAAACTGGCCAAGCCGCACAGCCTGATTTCATTTGTGACCGACAGACTTGGTCATGACCGCCGGTACGCGATTGACTCGTCGTTTGCGCAGCGCGAGCTGAACTGGAAACCGCGCCACAATTTCAAGGAAGGCCTCGATGAAACGATCCAGTGGTACATCGAGAACCCGTCGTGGTGGCAACCGTTGCTCGAACGCGCTGGAAGATACTGATCGCTCCGCAAACTTGTGATTCTCGATTCCGGAGGCATCGGCGCCTAGCAGTTCTTACATAGACAAGCATGAAAATTGTAATTCTTGGCGCGGGCGGAAGGCTTGGCGCTGCGCTCCTTCGAGGATATCGCGACAAATTCGACGTCTGTGGCTTTAGTCACACGCAACTCGATCTTTCGGATTTAGGTGCAGTGCGCGAGAAACTGCGGAATACGAATTTTGACATCCTGATCAACGCAGCGGGTTTCACGAA
>JBAQJG010000422.1:0-1983 GCA_049300145.1 Chthoniobacterales bacterium
GCGCGTCACAATCACGCCAGAGCTGGCCGCCGAGATGCTCGGCCCGGCGCGTTACGTTCGCGAGACCAAATTAAAAACGAGCAAGCCGGGCGTTGTCACCGGCCTGGCTTACACGCCGGCCGGCGGCGAAGTGCTCCACATCGAGGCGACGCGTTATCCGGGCAAGGGAAACGTCACGCTCACCGGTCACATCGGCGAGGTGATGAAGGAATCGGTCCAGGCCGCGCTCAGCCTTGTGCGCAGCCGCGATGGCGAGATCGGCATTAAAGGGGAAGATTTTCGCGACATCGATATCCACGTGCATGTGCCGGCCGGCGCAGTGCCGAAAGACGGGCCCTCGGCCGGCGTCGCGATGTTCACTGCGCTGGCTTCACTCTTCAGCAACACGCCGGTGCGTCCCGATGTCGCCATGACCGGCGAAATCACTTTGCGCGGCCTCATTCTTCCCATCGGCGGCTTGAAAGAAAAAAGTCTGGCCGCCATGCGTGCCGGTATTTCGACGGTCATTATTCCGAAGCTGAACGAAAAAGATCTTGTCGATGTCCCGGAAGAGGCCAAGCAAAAACTCAAATTCGTTCCAGTCGAGAATGTCGATGAAGTTTTGAACGTCGCGCTCGAGAAAAAAACGGCGGCGACATCGGCGCAATCAAAAACCGCGAGCTAACTCGCGCCCGCCACCAGATCACCCACGGAGTCTAATGTCCTGCGGACACGAGAGAGCTCTCGGATTTCTGCTTCTTCGGTTTTTGAGGTGAAGGCAGAATCTGTTCGCCGACCGTTTGTTTCCGGTAAGGCTGGAGATAAAACATCATGAACACGCCGGCGACAATGAGCAGTGACCCGATCCACTTCAATAGCCAACCCGGGTCCCGCAAGATTTGCACAGTGCTCTGTCCGAGATTGTCGGGATTCCAGGACGCTTGCGACATTTTGTAAGTCAGTCCGGTCCATGTCCGCCACCATGCGCCGGGGAAGCTAAATGGATTATTCATCCAGCACGAGCCGGTGGCGGTATCGCCCTCCGCGGTCGAAACGCGCACCGTGCTTTTGAATCCGGCGGGGCTGTCGCTGCCTTCGTTGCGTTTCACTTCAAAATCGAGCAACTCGAGCCCGATCGGCAGCGGAATGGTTTTCCAGCCGTAAGCGATTTGCGTTTCGTTAGGCGAAGTCGGCACCGTGATTTGCCAGCCGGCCGGTACCCATTGCTCGAAACTTTCGCCGTTTTGCTCAGTCCGAATGCGGACGCCATCGGGTAAATCGGCGACGGCCGGAGTTTTCTCCGATTTTGCCGGCGCGAAATCCATCCATTGCTCGGCATGCGGCATTACCTTATCGACGTTCAACTGCCAGTCCGCCCAGCCAGTGGTGAGCGGTTTATTGATCTCGATCTGGCCGATGGAATTCCCGGCCTTGCGCGAAACAAGCTGGTAGGAAATTCCACCATCATCCGCGATGAAAAGCGTGAGATGATTCGGGGCAGCTTCGCCGGCGAGTGGCATCGTCGGCGGACCGCCGTTGGTGGTTAGTTCGCCGCCGCCCCCATGCGGGTTTGGCTGATCTGGAGCGGGGATGCCTTTGCCGCGAATTGTGACAAGCACCGCCGGATTGTTCGGTTGATCAGTGAGCGAACTTGGTTGGCCATTCTCGATCCGAAAATCCGGCCAATACTTGTCGATCTTGAGTGCGAACGGCGTGCCGTCGATCATGGTTTCTTTGCCAAGATTTTCCGCGACATCGATGGTCGATGTTCTTCCACCGACGTTTACGACAACGCTGCCCTCGCTTCCGTTTTGCGGCTGCATCAGTTGCACTTTCGCGCCGGTGCTGCCGCCTTTTGCGACGCGCCCGATTTGTTCATCGGGCGCTTTGCTAAAGGCAAAAATTGATTCTTCGAGATCAATTTCATTGACCGCTGCGGCTTTTGATTCGTTAGGCGAAAGAGTGGCCGTCGATGTTGGCGCAACGCCGCGCTTGAGCTCGATG
>JBAQJG010000423.1:0-10552 GCA_049300145.1 Chthoniobacterales bacterium
CTATAAATCACACCCGCGACGGTCGCACGTAAGTTACTGCGTCTTGGAATAAGGGTGCGCCTGCGGCCTCCTATCTACGAACGGATTGACATGGGGTGGCGACCGGCCGGGATGACGATGCAGAGGGAATGCTCGATTCATCCTGGCCTTTCCGCGCAGACACTAGGAGGAGTGCCGAGATCGTGACGCCAAGAGAACCAAACGAACACGCGTGGCAACTGCCAGATTCGGTCGTGCTACCAGAAGAACAATATCTTCGTCGGCGTGAATTCCTTCGAATCGTCGGCTTGGGTTTCATGGGGAGTGCAATATTTGCGGATTCGCTTCCCGCTGCGACAGCTGGGTTTCCAGATTCGTTAAACTCATCTTTCAAATTGGATGGTGTCAAACTGACATCGGAAGATTCGATCACTAGTTACAACAACTTTTACGAATGGGGATTCGGCAAAGAGGAGCCCAAAGAATCATCCAACAAAGACTGGAAGACGGAGCCGTGGATACTTGAGATTGGCGGCCTTTGCGCAAACCCGCGCAAAATCGAGGTTAACGACCTGGTCAAACTAATGGGTGGTATTGAGCGACGAAACTATCGGCACCGTTGTGTAGAGGCATGGTCCATGGTGATTCCGTGGGACGGCTTTCCTCTTGCAAAACTAATTGAATTTTCCAAGCCGGATTCAGCGGCGAAGTTTGTTCGGCTTACTTCCTTTCTTGATCGAGATGCATGCCCGGGTCAGCGGTCGAACAGTTTGCCGTGGCCCTACACCGAAGGTCTTACATTACCGGAAGCAACTAACGAACTTGCGTTCGTGGCGACGGGTCTTTACGACAAGCCTTTGCGTAATCAGAATGGCGCCCCGATTCGGCTGGATGTTCCGTGGAAATACGGGTTCAAGAGCGCCAAGTCGCTGGTCAAGATTGAGTTCGTAACAGACCAGCCGAGAACCACGTGGAACGAGCTTGCCCCCGACGAATACGGGTTTTACGCCAACGTAAACCCAAATGTTGATCACCCGCGATGGAGTCAAGCGAGCGAACGCGTTATTGGCGGCGGACTATTCTCCGGTCGCCGGTCGACCGAGTTGTTCAACGGATACGCGAAGCAGGTCGCTCATCTGTATGAGGGGCTCGATCTCCGGAAGAACTTTTGATCGTGCGTTCGAATGAAATGGCTAACGAACATCGTAGCACACAAGCTCTTCGCCCTGGCGGCGCTGGTCGGCGTCGGAATCTGGTTTCTGATAGTTCCCGCCGTTAGCGGAAATCTCGGCGCAAACCCACTGGAGAAATTACTTCATCAAAGCGGCGAAATCGCCATCTGGACCCTCGGAGCGGTACTGTCACTGACGCCGCTGCGTGTTTTGTTTCCGGCAAGCGGGTTGGTCGTGGCGTTGAACCGGCATCGCCGCGCCATTGGAGTAACGGCGTGCATTTATGGCCTGCTCCATTTCGGCTTTCACATTCTCTACGAAGGCGGCTGGGATGGGCTAGTGCGAAGTTTGACCAAACCATTCATCTGGTTTGGCCTGGCGGGATTGTCGATTCTTATCGTCCTCACTCTGACGAGCAATCTCTGGTCGATCCGCTCGCTCGGCACGAAAAACTGGAAGCGGTTACACCGCTTCGCCTACTTGGCCGCCGCACTTCTCATTTATCATCAGTCCATTGCCGGCAAAGGGCACTGGCACACAGCGCGGTGGCTGTTGTTCCCGCTTCTCGGTTTGCAACTCGCTAGAATCGTGAAGACTCTCTGTATAGATGGGTTCTTCCAAAATTGGCGTATATCAGGCCGCAAACGCTCTGGGCCGGATCAGCCGACCAATTGCGCCACGTCATTTGCCATGGATCATCGATCGGCCGGAATAAATCGGGCCGAACTCGCTCTTCCTCAGAGGACCTTTGTTGTCCCTCGTGTATGGCTCCGGCGCTGAACCAATGTCTATGAACAGTTCTTCATCCGCTTCAATTCGTCGCGATCCTTTCCTCAAGACCGTCATCTGGGGTTTCCTCGCGGGATTGCTGGGTGGCTTAACGATGCTTTTGACGATGGCGTTACTGCGCCTGGTGCTGGGCTGGCCCACGCCAACCGAATTGATCTTCGACCGGTTGTTTCCTTTGTTAACGGTCGAGTTCTTCATTGGCTCGCTCGTCAAAGCGGGCGGGTACACGCCGCTTAAGTTGCAGGGCATTTACGGCGCGCTGACTGGTCAGCTGGTGGTGGCGGCGATCGGTGGCGTGATCTATGGACTTTATCTAAGGCGAAAGAGTCGCGACGCGAAACAGGGCGGGCAAGCTCTGTTCGATAGGCGTGGCTTGTTCCTAATCGTCCCGAGTGTACTGGCTGCAACGGTACTTCTCGTTCTCCTCCTTTGGCCGACGCTAATCACGAACTACCGCGGCTTCCCGCCGCCAACGGCGCGCATCATCGCAGCGCTCGAGATGCTGATTTCCTTCAGTGTCTGCGGATTCGCCATCATGTTTTTCTTCGGCTTGCTCAAGCGTCCGAGACGACAGCCATTGCAAAGCGAAGCCGACGAGTCGGCGCTTCGTTCGATTGTTCTTCGCCGCTTTCTCGCCCTCGGAATGGGAACGGTGATCGCCATTTCACTCGGCGGCATCCTACGGCGACTCTACCAGCTTGGCTCCTTCAGTTATGACGGGACGCAATATGGCGGACCACATGTGCAAAAGATCACCTCTAACGATGAGTTCTATCAGGTTACCAAGAACCTAGTGGATCCAAACATTACGCGCGGCGTTTGGCGGCTCGATATTGTCGGACAAGTAGAAACTCCCCGCGTGTTTTCGTTCGGAGAGATTGCGGCGATGCCGGCAGTCGAGCAGGAAACCACGCTCCTTTGCATTTCCTATGGCATCGGAAGCGGGCTGTGTTCAAATGCGATTTGGAAAGGCGTGCCGCTTCCGACGCTACTCGCATTGGTGAAGCCTAATCCGGATGTGACGACGGTACTCTTCCGCGCGGCGGACGGATACTACGAGACGTTTCGCTTCGAGAAAGCGATGGAGCCCAGCACGTTGGTCGCGTACGAGATGAACGGCGAGCCATTGCCGCAACGTCATGGTTTTCCGCTGCGAATGATTGTGCCCGGGCTTTACGGTGAAAAAAATCCGAAGTGGCTCACCCGCATCGAGCTTTTGAACGAAGCCGACGCCCGCCTTCATCGCCGTCATGGCTGTGGATTCTACAAAGAACAAGGCTGGGGTCGTGAAGGCGATGTTATCCCCACTCACAGCCGTATCGATGCGCCGCAAGTCTGGGGAGATCATTTTGCCGAGCCTTTCCAAGTGGGCCGGCCGGTGGAACTGCGCGGAATGGCATTTGGCGGTGATCGCGGGATCTCAAAGGTGGAGATCAGCGATGATGGCGGCGAGACTTGGAACGACGCCGAGATCAACAAGCCGGGTACGAAGATTTCCTGGTCGCTTTGGCGTTACAATTGGACACCGGATGAAGAGGGTGATGCGGAGCTGGTCGTGCGCGCCACTGACGGAGAAGGAGAATTGCAAATCAGTGACTATCGCGATCAGGTGCCCGACGGCGCGACCGGTCTGCATCACGTAAAGGCAAGAGTGGAGCGAGCGTGAGGGTGTCCATACGACGCGGGCTTGCGGGCATCGCCTGCGGTTTGGCTGCCGGAACGCTGCTCGCTGGCGCGTTTGGAAATGTTTTGTTAGGCATCGCCGTTGGCGCAGCTCTAGGGTTCGTTTATGCGCTTGCTTTGCCGCGTGTGACGAGCGGACCGGGTGCGGCCGCGGATAGAGCGATGACAGCAGCAGCGTTCGGCCTCGCGATGTGGGGAGCGATCAATGTCATCTTGCTTCCACTGCTCGCGGGAAATGCGCCGCAATGGACAGCCGAGGGCATGCGTGCGCTTTTTCCTGCGTTGGTCGGTTGGCTGCTTTTCGGATTTGGGTTGGGATTGGTCACGACCGCTGCGGTTTGGTTGATGGAGGAATTCTTTGGCCCAGCACCACCCGCTCTCGAGAACAAAATTCCTGAAATAAAGACGCGTGTCCTCATTCTCGGCGGCGGTTTCGCTGGTGTGACCTGCGCGCTGAATCTGGAGAGAGAACTCCGCCACGATCCAACGGTCGCAATCTCACTCGTGAGCGAAACGAATGCGCTGCTCTTCACGCCAATGTTGGCAGAAGTAGCGGCAAGCAGTTTGGAACCGACGCATATTTCCACGCCGCTGCGCAGCAGTTTCCGGCGTACGGCTGTAATCCGCGCACAGGTCACCGGCGTCGATTTCAAGAAACGCCGGGTCTGCTTATCGGATCGCGAGGAAACTCTGCCCTACGATCATCTCGTGCTCGCGCTCGGCGGGGTCTCGAATAAGCCATCGGGCGACGGCGTGTCCGATCAGGCGCTCGAGTTCAAAACGCTGGGAGATGCCATTTGTATCCGCAATCACGTGATCGATTCGTTTGATCGCGCTGACGCGGAGCACGATGAAGCAAAGCGGCGTGCGCTACTCACGTTTGTCATCGCTGGCGGTGGTTTTTCAGGCGCAGAACTCGCCGGCGCTTTGAACGATTTCGCGCGTGGAATGCTGGCAGATTATCCGGACTTATCCGCTGATGAGTTGCGAATCATCCTCGTTCATTCGCGCAACCGGATTCTGCCGGAATTAAGCGAATCGCTGGCGAAGTACGCGCTAGAGCGGATGCAGGCGCGCGGCGTGACGCCTGAGCTCAATGCTCGGGTGTCGTCTGCGCGTCCTGGCATCGTCGTTGTTGAGCGAAAGGATGCCGATGGTTCTGAATTTGAGATCGCGACAGAAACGCTGGTGTGGACCGCGGGAGCAACGCCGAATCCGCTGCTGAAGAAGTTGGCGATCGATTGCGATAAGCGGGGCGCAGTTTTGGTGGAAAATACTCTGGCAGCAAGGGGCCAGACCAACGTGTGGGCACTGGGCGATTGTGCCGTGGTGCCAAATGCTAAAACCGGCCAACCCTGCCCGCCCACCGCGCAATTCGCGATTCGCGAAGCACGCACACTCGCCCGCAATCTGCGCGCCAGCATCGCGGGACGTGAATTGACACCATTTCATTTCGATGCGCTCGGCACACTCTGCGTGGTTGGTCATCACACCGCTTGCGCGGAAATCAAAGGTTACAAGTTCAGCGGTTTCTTCGCCTGGTTTCTCTGGCGCACCGTCTACTTAAGCAAACTTCCAGGTTTCGAACGCAAGGTGCGAGTAGTAAGCGATTGGACAATCGAGCTGTTCTTCCCGCGCGACATTGTGCAAACGATCGAGTTTCATGCGCCTTCAAGAGAATCAACCGCATGAGATCCGAGGCTTCTCTCATATTCGGCGGCACATTACTCGGTGCGTTAGGCGGCGCGGCCCTTGCATGTCTCGGCCTGGCGACACCGATCAGCATCTTACTCGGCGGAATTCTCGGAGCGGCCTTTGCGCTCCTCACGCGGTTCCGCGCCACAACAGCGGGCGCAGGTTTGCTCTGGGGTCTCGCCTTTGCCTTTCTGCTTTGGCTCGCCGGACCCGCCGGCATTATGCCAAAATTCGTCTCACATAAACCAATGGGAATGCTGGACGAGGCGCGTTCGCATTTCCCGGAATTAATCGGTTATCTGCTGCTCTTCGGCGCGCCGCTTGGGTTGGTACTCGGTGCCTTTTCAACCCAGCGCCCAACGTCGAACGCCCAGCCATTTAGTCTGCCGCGCGCTTTGGTCGCTGGAGGTCTCGCGGGCGTCGTCGGGGGTTGGGCGTTTGGCCAATGGATGGAGAAAGCTCACTTCTTTCCGCTCATTGCCGGACTCGTTGGGTCGTCGTCGCCGGAACTTGGCAAAACGTTGCACTTCATCTTTGCCGTTATCATAGGAGGAACGTTCGGGTTGCTCTTCCAACGCGATGTGCGCGGCTACGGATCGAGTGCCGGCTGGGGAATGGCGTATGGCATCTTCTGGTGGTTTCTTGGACCTCTGACGCTCAAGTCACTCTTGCAAGGCCACGCACCCGACTGGTCGCTCGCGCGCGGACAGGAACTTTTCGGGTCGCTCTTTGGCCACATCGTTTATGGCTTGATCGTGGGCGTGATTTACGCTGCGCTCGATAAACTCTGGGTCGGTTTTTTTATTGAGAGCGATCCGATCAACCGTCAGCCGCAAGGTCCTGGATCACGTACCTTGCTCTCGTTGGGCCGGGGCGCGCTTGCCGGACTCGTTGGCGGATTGGTTTTCTGGCCGCAGATTGTCGCGGTTGACGGCCTGCACTGGATCGCCCTCTTGGCCGGGGGAACCTCGTCCACGCTCGGCTTGTTCGTTCACCTTGCGATCAGCATTGCTATCGGGGCCGGCTACGGCATTTTGTTTGAACGCGAATCGCCTGATTGGGGCGCCGCCATCGGTTGGGGGATGCTTTACGGAATCACGTGGTGGTTCATCGGCACACTAACATTGTTCCCGATCTGGCTAGGCGCTTCGTTCACCTGGACTGCCGCCGCTGCGGCCGGCGCTCTCTCGTCACTGCTCGGTCACCTTCTTTATGGCGCAGTCACGGCCTCCGTTTATCTGTTACTCGAACGTCGTCATCAGGATTGGCTGCGACTCGATCCTCGCTTCGCTGCACACGAAGCGCGCCGGCAACGGCCAATCGGCACACCAGCTCCTGCGCTCTGGTTCTTTGCCTTAGGGCTCGGTGTTCTTCTTCCTATTCTGTTAAGTTGAGACCTCGAATCGTGATTTATTCCTACGAAACTGACGCTTGTTAGATTCAGGTGAAAAATTCTTCTCCGTTTGGCCGTAGGTCGAGTTCCAATGTCCAAGCAGACCGCGGTTGATTGGCAAGGTACCAATATGCCTCTGCGATTTCGTCGGGATCGAGGTGAGTGCGAGTTTCATTGCTAGCTGCGCGGTCGGTTTTGTCCGAAGCAATGATGCCATCGACCACGACATGGGCAACGTGGATACCTTTCGGCCATAACTCGCGCGCGGCTGACTGCACGAACCCGCGTAAAGCAAATTTGGCGCTGCTAAAACCGAGCCAACCGCCTCCGCGCACGCTCGAGGTCGCACCTGTAAAGAGCATCGCGCCGGTACCAGCTTCGATCATATCCGGCGCGGTTTCGCGTGCGCAGATGAACGCGCCAAGAGCCGTCACCCGCCACGATTGCTCGAACTGTTCAGGAGTTGTGTCAATCACTCCGTTGCCACCCGCGGAACTCGCGCTGTGAATCAACACTCCAATTACGCCGAGTTCCTTCCTCACTTCTTTAATGGCGGAAATGATGTCCGCAGGCCTACTAACATCCGCAATCACCGGCAGTGCGGAAGGCAGCTCCTCGGCGAGCTGGTCAATGAAAAGTCGCGAGCGCGCGATCAACGCCAACGAGAAACCTTCGCGGGCAAACCGTCGAGCGAGCGCCGCTCCGAGCCCGGGTCCAACTCCGGTGATGACCGCGACGTTATCGGCTTTGTCGGGCACGGCTCATTACCTTCATCGCCTTGGAGGCGCCCGTAAACAGGTAATTAGGCTTTGCCTCCGAACGTAACGTGGTCATCCAGATCGAGCAGATCGGCCCATGTTTTAATATCCTCGCGTGTTTTCGAAAATTTGCCGAGAAGCTCCCCAAAGAAACTTAGTGTTTCCGCGTCGCTGTCGGGTCCGCGTCTTTGCTGAAAGTCGCTCCATTGCTCAATTTCCCACGGCGAGCGCTTGTGCTTCGCGTTGGAATTGATCCACTCGAGGATTTCGCCGTCACCTTTGCCGGCTGCAAGTTGTTCGCGCAGAGCTTCCGGATCGAAGCCGAGAAAGTTGATTATGTGCTGATCGAGCGGGCAGTTGTAGTTGAACTCGCCGTTGGTGCCTGCAATTTCGGCGCGGCCCTTGTCAAGCATGCGCGGCAGGATGGCGTAGCCGCCGAGCCGGCAGCGCGCACTGCGAGGCGGGCGTTTTGTAAGGTCAGGCGCGGAATTATCGGATTCGTTCATGATATATGTGGGTTTGTTCGTTGGTCTTCTAAGTCTTCTAATCAAGAGCGCAGAACGCCGCGTTTATTCCGCTACAACAAATTCAAATGTTGCCCCCCAGTGGATTTGGCGGAGCGAAGCCGTCACTCGCCGGAGGAATAAGCCGGATTATCGGCACTCACATTATTGAAAGAAGGACAAAAATATGACATTGGAACTTGGAACTCGAAAGATACTGCTTAGCGCAGGATTGCGAGACACGTGTGGCACGATTAACGAGGCTCTGGCAAAAGGAGCGGTCGATGCCGTAATTTGGATTCGCGACTTGTATGGCGCGGCCGATGAGCGTGAGGCTATGTCGAAACTCGGTCTACGCCTCGCGCCCGCAGCAGCAGCGGCGATTCCGCATCGATCGCTGTGGCGAGAAACGATGGGCTATTAGATTACGCGACCAACCTCTACGGCAGATGGCATTAAGCTGCGGCAGAACGCAGGACTGATATGCAAGTGTAAAGGCGCGTGGTGATAATGACCGTGCGCCGTTACAATGACCGCATGGAATTTCCTCCGTTCGTACCGGCACCGAAACGATGCAAAGCTTCCGATCAAGAGCTCTTGGCGAATGCCACTGCCTTTTACCAGACGATGCAACAGCGGCGCACGATTCGCGAGTTTTCCGATCGTCCGGTCCCTCGGAAAGTCGTTGAACAATGCATTCGCTCGGCGGGGACAGCACCAAACGGCGCGAACTTGCAGCCCTGGCATTTCGTTGCGATCAGCAATCCCGACGTAAAGCATGAGATTCGTATCGCGGCCGAGATCGAAGAAAAAGAATTTTATAGGAATCGCGCCCCAAAAGAATGGCTGGCGGCGTTAGCTCCGCTTGGCACGGATTCGAGCAAGCCGTTTCTGGAGACGGCACCGTGGCTCATCGCGATTTTCGTTCAACCATACCGAATCCTGGCGGATGGCACAAGAAGCAAGACCTACTACGCGATTGAATCAGTTGGTATCGCAACAGGTCTGCTGGTTACCGCCGTTCATTCATGCGGCTTGGCGTCACTAACTCACACGCCTAGCCCGATGGGTTTCTTGAATCGCATTCTCGGACGGCCCCAGCACGAGAAGCCGTTTTTGCTCCTCGTAGTCGGTCACCCGGCCGACGCGGCAATTGTTCCGAACATCTCGCGAAAGCCGTTGGAAGAGATTAGTTCCTTCCGAACCTAGTCAGCGCGGTAAACAACACGCGCCGGCTAACGGGAATAGCGGGAGGCATTCGGGAGTCGCACTAGTATGAATGCTAGACCGATTGAAGTAGCTGCTGGCGCAGTCCGGCCGTTTTATGATTCCTGCCTAGTCGTAATACCGGCGGCGAATAAGGAGAAGACGATCTTTCGTGTTGTGAGTGAGCTGCGCGACCGAGGTTTTAAATATATTCGGGTCATCGACACCGGCAGCATGGATTCAACTGCACTTCGTGCGCGCGCTGCCGGTGCGGAGGTGGCCCGTGAGCAAATATGTGGATTCGGACGGAGCTGCCCACACGGCTTGGACGAGATTCCCCACGGGATCGCTTGGATTTTATTCTGCAATGGTGACGGCACTGATGATCCAAGTAATTTGGACGCGTTGTTGGCCGAGACAGAACATGCTGACTTGGTCATAGGTAACCGCACCGCGCGGGATGGCGCACGATTGGATGTGCACCGTTTCGGGAATTGGATCCTGAGTGGGCTGGTTCAGCGTGGCTGGGGCGTCCGTTTCGTCGCGTTTGGAACTCTGCGCCTGGTTCGACGCGAAGCATTGGATGCGATTGGGATGCGCCATCACGGTTCGGGATGGAATGTGGTGATGCAGATCCGAGCGATCGAGGCGCGGCTTAGAATAAGAGAGGTTCCAGTGCGGCCTCGAACGCAGGAATCGCGGCGATCGACATTTGAGCGAACCATCGCTGACGCCGCCAGTGCCGCTTTCGCCATCCCACAGGCAGTCGCAAGGCTTTACTTCGGTGGGAGCACGACAACGGCGGTGAGAGCGCGATGAAGCACCGCCGGGAATATCCTGTCGCTTTAGGACTCATACCAGTGTGCCGGGACTCGAATTCGAGCAACTCGTTGATGCGCAGTACGCGGCGCTCTACCGATTTGCTTACAGTTTGGCAAAGAACGCAATGGATGCCGCCGACTTAACTCAACAAACCTTCTACATCTGGGCCGAAAAAGGCCACGATCTGCGAGATGCGGGGAAGGCTAAATCGTGGCTTTTCACCACGCTTTACCGCGAATTCCTGGGAGGCAGGAAACACGAAACACGGTTCCCGAAGGTCCCGCTTGATGAGGCTCCGGAGGAGGCGGTCGATGTCCCAGTGGCTGCCGAAAAGATTGACGCCGCATCAGCACTCGAAGCGCTGGGTAGACTCAATGAGAACTATCGCGCTCCGCTCACATTGTTTTATCTAAAGCAATTCTCCTATAACGAGATTGCGGAAGTCTTGAATGTTCCTGTCGGTACCGTCATGTCACGGCTCTCGCGCGGCAAGACAGAGCTACGGAAAGCACTGTCCGACCAACAAAGCGAAGCCGACAGGCGGATAATCGA
>JBAQJG010000424.1:0-1502 GCA_049300145.1 Chthoniobacterales bacterium
TTGAAATTTCTCCTCCAGATCGCGATCCGATCGGACGTAACGATCAAACTTTTCCTTCTCCCACACTGCCCCTCTTTTGCCTTCGAGTTTATTGATTTCGTGTGCTGAAAACGATTTGATCGACTGCAACAGCTCGCTCAACGGCCAGAAGATCACGTTTCCCCTCTCATTATTTTCTTTCGGCCACGGCTGCATCAGCAAATGCACATGGTCCGGCATCACGCAGACCGCAAACAGTTCATAGCGTTTATCACGAAAGTGCCGCAATGAATCGAGAACGATCGTGCGGGCCTTCGGTGACAAACAATGACGCGATTTCGTACCAATCGTCACAGCATAAATTGCCCACGGTTTTTCAAAATGCGGAAGACGACGATGTGAGTAGCGAGCGCTCCTCATCTGCTCAGCATCCAGCGAAGTTCGCGACAGCGGGACGCTGTCGCCAGTACGCGAGACGCGTGCGCTACCCGGAATTTCCACGCTACCCAGATCAAACAATGGCAGCGGCGCATTGTCCTCGTGGTGCGCTCCAGTTCGCAGCGCCAACTTGACGCCGAGCGGCTCGAGCCATCGTCGGAGAACGGCATAATGTTGCTCCGCCAAAATTTGTGTCGGCGCCATGAACGCAGCCTGATAGCCAGCTTCGACTGCGAGCAGGATGGCTGCGATTGCCACAACGGTTTTGCCCGAGCCGACGTCGCCTTGCAATAACCGGTTCATCGGATGGTTCGCGGCAAGATCGCGCCGGATTTCTGCGATGACTCTGCTTTGCGCATCGGTGGGCTCAAAGGGAAGCGAGCCAAGGAATTTCTCGAGCAATTCGCCGCGCCCGCAATGCGCTGCGCCGGTTCGAACCGAAGATTCAGCGCGCCGTGCCGCGATCAACATTTGCATCCCGAAAAATTCGGAGAGAACGAGATGCTCCCGCGCTGCGCTCAACGATTCCCAATCTTCCGGGAAATGAATCCTGCGAATCGCGATGGTTCTGTCGCCGCCGTCCAAAGCAGCGGGCAACAATGTTTCGAGCCGCTCATTATCCAGGTGCCGCAGAATTCGATAAATGATTCCTCGCAGGGCGCGTTGTGAAAGCCCTTCGGTCGCCGGATAAATCGGAGTGATCCGGCGAAAGTGGATCGACATCTCCTCATCGTTCTCGATCACTTCGAACTCCGGATGATCCATGCAAATGCGGTTGCCTCGCAGCCGCGGTTTGCCAAAAACGACCAGCCGCTGACCCGTTACGATCATTTTTTGCACGTAATGCAGATTGAACCAGCGGCAGACGAGCGGCTGGCTGAGCGCGTTCGCATGCAGCTCCTGCAATGTCACTTCGAAAATCTTTTTCCAGCCGCCGAACCTACGCAGCGAAGTCTTGACCACCTCGCCGCATAAACAGATCGGCGTGTCGCTTTCCTCGCGCGGAAACTCAGGAAACTGATGCCTATCTTCGTGCCGTCGCGGATAATGCGTGAGCAAATCCTCCACCGTCTCGAGGCCGAGCC
>JBAQJG010000425.1:0-6339 GCA_049300145.1 Chthoniobacterales bacterium
TCCCTTCGCAGATTTAGCGATCGCCGTCAATTGGAATCACTAGTCGCCATCGGGTCGCAATTCAGATACGGGCTGCCCGTTTTTATTCGCAAAACAAAATTGACGAACCCGAACCAAGCTAAACGAGATCGACACTCGCATCCGGGAACTCTTTCCTGTTCCGCAGGGAGCCGAGGTTGTCGCCAAAATAGAACCGATTCATTCAGAGGGATACCGATAGGTTCTCGACTTCGCCCGGAATGACAAACGAAGCAGAGGCGATCCATTGATTTGAAAGCCTAAATTAGAAATTAAAAAGTAAAAATGGGAAGCGGAAGGTCAACGACGCTGCGAATTTCTCTCGCTCTTTTCGATTAGTTTCCGTACCGACATTGAGATGCCCAAATATTGGATGATCAACGATCGCGACAAGGGCGGCGTCGGCACGTCACCGAACACAACGACTGAGGGTCTCACCTATTGGGTGACCGATAAGACGCCGCTCAATGTTATCGGAAACTGGACAAAAGTTACGGCGAATAATTTTCAGACGCTTCTCGCAGCGGCGGCGGATGAGTTCCCAGCCATTCCCCCAGGAGAAAATCTAGATCAAAGTCACGTAACCATTTTGGTTCATGGCTACAACGTCAGCTTTGATCATTCGGCGAGCTTTTACGAAAATTTGTGCAGCAAACTGTTTGACGGGCCGAATAGTCTCGGCCTTTGCATTCTCTATGATTGGCCGTCGTGGGGTAATATCCTCGGCTACGAGCCGGACCGCGCTCGCGCCCGGGAATGCGCGCCTGACCTTACGAATATTCTATCGGAGCTTTTCGATTGGCTGGTGGTCAAGCAGGCGGATGCGATCAACGCCGTTCAGGCTCAAGTGAAGGGACAGAAACCGACAACCGAGCCTTGCAAAGCGAAGCTCTCTCTCATCGCGCACAGCATGGGGAATTATCTTCTGCAAATGGCGATGGCGGACGCGTGGACGCGAAAGAACCAGCCATTGTTGGTGAGCTTGATCAATCAGTTGCTCATGGTGGCCGCGGACGTCGATAACGATCTGTTCGATGCCGGTGCGCCGGACAACACTGATGGTTCCGCAATTGTAAATTTAACTTATCGGATCACCGCGCTCTACAGCGGACGGGATGAAGTGCTTGGCGCTTCCGCTGGGCTCAAACATTTCGGCACGCGCCGGCTCGGTCGCGCTGGCCTCGCGCACAACCCGCCGCTCGTGACTCAACCGCCGCAAACGGATAACGTTTGGGATGTTGATTGCTCGAGCTTCTTTCCGGCGAGCGTGAGCGGGACCGATATTCACGGCGCCTATTTCGTTACCGACGGGACGATCGAGTTGATGCGCCAGATCCTGCGTGGCGTTGACCGCGGTGTGCTGAAAGTAACCGGCCAGCTAGCTGGCAAGGCGTGGCCGTAGAGTCTTCGTTATCATCCGACGCGGAAACGAATGTCGCGAATCGTCTTGTTGCCGAAGCGTTGCTTCAACTTTCGCAGGATGTCTATCTTGGAAACTTGTTCGAGCTCGTAGTGCAATGCCGGCTGGAGGACGCGCACATACAAGATGCCTTCGCGCAAGGCAACCGGCGCTGAGTGGGCGGCGATAAAGTCGCCAACGATTTTTCCCCAGGCATCGATCACTTCCGTTTCGTGCAAACGCTCGCGTAATCCCAGACGCTGCATGAGCTTCGGCAGCAGCTCTCCGGTGGCATGAAATCGATCCGGACGCGCCTTTTTTTCCGGCAGCCCGCGCCACTCGGAGATAGCAATGGCGCGGAGGGACGAATTCATGGGATTCGATTCTAAACGTGAATCGTGATTTGTGAATCGTGAATCGTGAATCGCAATTTGCGCTGGCCGGCCTTCGCCCAGCTTCGGCGCGGCCGGAACAGCCACCTCCACACCGATTTAACGATGTAACGAATCACGTGACGCTTCGCGTCAGTACTTCCGCCGCATGTTGCTCGGCAGAATATTGAGCTCGGTGCGATATTTCGCGACGGTACGGCGCGCGATCGGGATGCCGCGCTTGCTTAGAATCTCGACGATCTCTTTGTCGCTCAAGGGCGCGCTGCCCCCCTCGTTTTTTACCAGGTCGAGGATGGCCCCTTTCACGCTCGTATTGCTCATCGATTCGCCGCTGGACGTTTGATAACCGGGCGTGAAAAAATATTTCATGTCAAAGACGCCCTGTGGTGTGGCCATGTATTTGCCGGATATGGCGCGGCTGACCGTGGTCTCATGCACGCCGACGGCATCGGCGATTTGCACCATCGTCATGGGCTTGAGATAAGACGATCCTTTATCGAAGAACTCGCGCTGCCGTTTGACGATCTGGTGGGCGATGTTGGAAATGGTTTGCTGACGCTGGTGGATCGATTTGATGAGGAATTTCCCGCTGCGGATTTTGTCGCGGATGTAATCTTTGACTTCGCTACCTCTTCCGTCCTGCGCCATGATGTCTTTGTAGGTATTACTGATGCGCAGGTGGGGAATTTGTTCGCCGTTGAGGATGACCTGGTAGGTACCGTTCACCTTTTCGACCGTGACATCGGGCAGGACGTAGTTTTGCGGAGCTTGCGCAAAAATTGCACCGGGGCGCGGATCGAGCCGCGCTATGTTATTGGCGCATTTCTGGACTTGCTCGACGCTGACGCCCATGCGGCGCGCAATCTCGGGGAAACGTCGTTTCCCCAGGTCCTGCATGTGCTCGGAAATGATTTTGTATTCGAGGCTGGCTTGTCTTCCTTCGCGCTTGAGTTGAATGAGCAAACATTCGCACAAATCGCGCGCGCCCACGCCGGGAGGATAAAAGCTCTGGATGAGCGTGAGCATATGCTCGAAGTCCGCCTCCGGGATGCCGGTGTTGAGCGCCATTTCCTCGGGCGTGGTCTGAAGAAATCCGTTGTCGTCGATGTTGCCGATGATGAGCTCGGCCGTCTTGCGATCGCTGCCGTTGAGCACGTTTTGGTTAAGCTGCCCCATGAGATGCTGCTGGAGCGTCTCTTGCGTGGCGATGGAATCGAAAAAGAATTGCCGTTTATCTTCCGCCTCCTGCGAACGCCCGCTGTAGCTGCTCGATTGCGCCATGTAATCGCGCCACTCCTCATCGAGCTTGGCCAGTTTATCGAACTCCTCTTTAAACTTATCGTCGGCTGCGTTGTCGGCCGTGCTGCGCTCGTCGGCATCAGGTTCATTGGGCAGCTCTTCCAGCACCGGGTTTGTCTCCATCTCCTGTTGCACAAGATTGCGCAGCTCGAGAAGCGGCGCCTGGAGAATGAGGAGGCTCTGCTGGAGTTGAGGCGCGAGGACCTGATGCAGAGAAAGGTTCTGCGACTGGTGCATGCCTGGACCGGCCATTTGCGGAGCTTACCGAGTTAGACGGGCAGAGGCAAGCAATTTGCGCGCCCGGCACGTCGATCTGCGCCTTTTTGCCGGACAAGCAACCGGGAGCGGAACACGACTTGCTCTTCAATACGGCAAGCCGACTTTTTCGTATGCAACGCATCTCCATCGCCATTCTTCTTGCCGTGATGCCGCTCGCGCTGCTGGCCAGCCCCGCCATCGCGGGGCCCGACCCAAAAGAAGAGCAACAACAAATTCTTGCCCTCGTTAAAGAAGTGCAGGCACAACAAGGGCAAATCGTCGCAAACCAAGCCAAGATCGACGCCAAACTCGCAGATCTCGCCGAGACTCTGCACACCGCGCGAATCTTTTCGAGCCGAAGCCGCTAATGGACGTTATGAGACAACGACTTCTGTTCATGTCGATCTTTGCGGCGATGTCGGTCTTTGCCGCAAAGGCGCAGTCGCCCGCTCCGATCGTTATCCAGGCGGCTTCCGCAGCAACTGTTTCATCGGAGGCGGCGTCGGCAGCGACCGTTTCAGCTCCAGCGGCCCAGGATTCCGAGGCGCTCCAAGCCGCCCTCAAGTCCCTTCAGGAAATTAAGACGGCCAACGACGAGACATTGAAGAAACAGGAAGCGGCGTTGCAACAACTGGACGAGCTGCAAAAGGCCGCCGACCAAGTCAAGATCTTCGGCAAACGCGGCTAAATTCTGGATTCTGGATGCTAGATTCTGGATTCTTGATCCCATCCAGTATCCAGGATCAAAGCATGCAGCATCTTGACTGAGTTGGCCTCACAAACCAGCCATGTCCCATTTCTTGATCGTTTCCTCAATCAGGCCGGCGATTTTGTCGTTCACTTTCGTGAAGTAAGTCTTCGCTTTCGCCCGATCAAATTTCAGATAACCCTGCCCCTCTTTGTAAAGCATGATGCTCGATGGAAAGGGATACGCGCTCCAGGTATTGGGCGGCGGAATCGGAGTCGCCATCCCGGACTTGTAACGCTCTTTGCGCACGAGCGCCGGATCGATCGCCATGATATAGGCGGTCTCATTTTCAGCCCCGTGGCCGCCATCTTCGCCGAACACTTCCAAGGTCACGTCCGCGCAATAAGACCACCAGTTCACAAGCAGAATTCTCGTGCCGGTTTCGCGTCCGGCCTCCTGCGCGAGCGCGCTGAGAATCGCGGTCTGCCCGCCGCCGTGGCCGTTTAGCAGGATGATGCTTTTGAATTTGTTTCTCGCGAGACCAACGACGACCGCGCGGACATAAGCGCGATAGGCATCTTCGGGAACGGTGAAGCAGCCCGGGTACGCGTCCATGATGCCAGTGAATCCGTACGGAACCACTGGCGCGATCATCGCATTGACTCTCGACGCGATCGCGCGCGCCATCGCGACCGGCGCCAGAATATCGGCGCCATTGGCGGTGACGCCGTGCGGCTCGATCGTTCCCAGCGGCAACAAGACGGTGTTGATTTTTGCCGGGACCCATTCGCCAAATTCTATCCAGTTAAGGCGCTCCATTTCGCGCGTGCTAGGATTGACTTGCTTTGTCGCACTCATGCCGGAGATGTTAAAATAATCCCCAGCTGCGCAGGAGAAAATACTCGTTGAAGGGATGGTCATCGGTGATCCGAATTTTCAGATCGGGACTCAGCAGTTGCTCCACCGGAATGGACTTCGACAAAACCTCCTGTAGGTAAGCCGGCAAATCTCGCGACGCACTCCATTCCAAGAGGTCCTCCGAAGCATTGATCGGCATAGTATAGGCAAGCTCTGCGGGTGCGTACATCGTGATGGGTTCCATCGAGGCTAGCAAATGTGTGCCGAAGTCGCCAAGCGAAGCGAAGCATTGCACGTGCGGAAAGGAATCCCGTAATGAGCGCACAACCGCTTGTCCGTTCGCGGGTTCTCTGCGCGGGAGCCATGCCTGCAGAATGCCGTTGGGTTTCAGATGTTGTTTGGCTAGTTCATAAAATTCTTCGGAATAAAGGAGGCTGGACCCGGCCGCTGTCACCGGCGGAGGTGGATCAATCACAATGACGTCGAACTTTTCTCGCGTGCGTTTTAAATAGCGCCGGCCATCATCAATGATAACACGGCCTTTCGGATTACTCAGAACTCTCGCGGCATCCGCGTGATAAAATCCGAACGCATCCTTTACGCTAGGCACCAACTCGACCGCCGTGGTGTCCACGCCCCAGCTCAGGGCAGAGCGGAACGTTGTACCCATTCCAAAGCAAATAATCAGGACCGATTCCGGTTTGCCCCTGTGCAAAACGAGCGGCAAATGAGCCATGAACTTAGTGGCCGGAACCAAAAAGGTCATGCCGACGCCGTTGACCAGAAGCTGTTTGCGACGGCCTTCGCCAAAAGAAATGACCGACGCGGCATAATCGCGCCGGATCTCGGCCCCTTTAGCTTCGCGCGAAACGAGGCCTGCGAAATCCGCGGCATAAAACATCGACCAGAACACAAGCACTACGGAGATCAGTCCGACGCCGAATCGATAAGAGGTCGACAAAGATTTGCTGATGAAGAAATAAAATAGAAGAAACGGCAGCGCGAGGAGAATTAATCCGTCGCGCTCTCCCAACCACGGCAGCAAAACATACGAAGCAAACAGCGGCCCGAGGATGCAGCCCAGCACATTCACAGCGTAGGCTTTGCCGGCGCCAGCAGGATCGCCGAGCGCGCCTTCATCGATCAAACTGGGCGTCAGATAACCCAGCCCCATACAGAGCGGACAGATGCTCGATAGGACGATGATCGCACTGGTCGCGTAACTACCTAAAACGATCGGTAAGAAGGTCGCGACAGTCACAGGAAATCGGACGTCGCTCAAAACGATCGGTAAGAATGCCGCGATAGCCAAAACCGACGCCAACTCGGCCATAGGACGCACCTGGTTACGCCGAAGATCACGGCGGTATAAAACTGATCCCAGAAACGTCGCGCCCAAATAAGCAAACAGGATCATGGCAAAAGAA
>JBAQJG010000426.1:0-1857 GCA_049300145.1 Chthoniobacterales bacterium
AATATCCACAGGCCCAGCGAAATTTGTTGGTGAAAGAAAAGCGGCCACTAGCTGAGTTGGGCACAGTGATGAAGCTGGTAGGCGAAGCCGAGAAAGAACTCTCCGGAAAAGGCCGCGTGCTCCTGCGTTATTCCGGTACCGAGCCCAAAATTCGTTTGCTTATTGAAGGTCGCGAGATAGAGAAAATCGACAAGCAAGCGGACCGAATCGCTGACGCAATACAAAGCGCGATCGGAGCCGATTAAATACAATGTTTGAACGCGCTGTCATCCCGAACGAAGTCAGGGATCTCACAAATGGTAATGAATCATGCAATGAAAACTGTGTATCGAAAGCTTCGAATGGGAGGTCCTTCGCTTCGCTCACGATGCCACGTGGTATGTTATGATTTTGTCCCGAGTAATCGAAGCGCTTCTATTTAGCGCGCAGAAACCGCTTTCGATCCATGAACTGACGGAAGCCGTCAGGGGAGCCGGCGCGGAAGATGAATTTTCGCCTAACGAGTTCGCGCGAGCGAGTGAAGCAGAGGTTGCCGCCGCACTCGAACAATTAAAAATCGAGTGTATCGAGCAACAGCGGGGATTTCAGCTTAACGAAAAGGCTGACGGTTGGCAGCTGGCTACCGATCCGAAATACGCCCAGTGGGTGGGTCAGCTTTTTTCCGCGCCAAAACCGGCTCGGTTACGTGCGCCCGCCCTGGAGACGCTCGCGATTATTGCCTATCGCCAACCGATTACGCGCGCAGATGTCGAAGCAGTTCGAGGCGTGAACATTGATGGCGTGCTTCAAACATTGATGGAGCGCGGCCTGGTTAAAATTGCGGGTCGTGCCGAAATCCCTGGGCGCCCGCTGATCTACGAAACTACCCAATTTTTCCTGGATCATTTTGGGCTTCGGAATCTGGACGAATTGCCGAATGTGGAAGAGTTGCGCACTCGTCATTTGCCAAAAGCAGAGCGACCAGCGGCCGAAACTTCTACCTCAACATCCTCTGGAACTGCAGATTCAGGGTAGCGGCCACCGAGGCGACTTGGTTTCGGCCTCGCGTCGAAACAGTTTTCCTCAAAGCAACCGTGTGAGTACTGCAGCACCACAGAAAAATCCGCGATCGCGAGGACGCGCTTCGCAGCATGCAAAACAGGTGCGGTGCTCAATCCATTTCGCGATCGTGCTTGCGTTAACATCTACATCTGCATTTGCCGATATTCGCGCCACCGATTGTGCACGCGCTGCAAAGTATTCTGAAAGCAAGCGCGGCGTTGCCATGCTGGTCATGCAAAATGGGCAAACTATTTTCGAGCATTATGTCAACGGCGGATCACCGCGCGGGAGATGGCCGATTTTCAGCGGAACCAAGAGTTTCTGGGGGGTCGCGGCCCTGGCTGCGATGCGCGATGGTTTGTTCAAGCTCGACGATCCTGTTTCCGACACAATCACGGAATGGAAGAGCGACCCGCGCAAATCTCAGATCACCATCCGGCAGTTACTCAGCCAGACCGATGGTATCGAAGGCGCGTCGCGGCTGCAGCGCGCATCGGTCCGAGATCGTAATGCGATGGCGATTCGATTGCCCGTGGTTGCTGAACCGGGCTCGGCTTTCATTTATGGGCCGAGCCATCTTCAGATTTTTTCGGAATTGCTGCGCCGAAAACTAAGGGGTCGGAGCACGATCGGCTATTTTGAAGGACGTGTGTCCAATCGGCTTGGATTGGGCCGTCTCAACTATAAAAAAGATGCCCGCGGAAATCCGCTGCCCGCAACAGGATTTGAATTGACTGCTCGGGAATGGGCGTGCCTTGGCGAGGTGGTTCTTGGGGAAGGTAGTTATCACGGGCGACAAATTGTTCCGGCAGCCCT
>JBAQJG010000427.1:0-2524 GCA_049300145.1 Chthoniobacterales bacterium
AGATTTAACCACGAATGAACACCAATGGACACCAACAACGGCGGCAATTTCGTGTTTATTCGTGTTCATTCGTGGTTAGAAATCTTTGCGTGATTCCTGGGTTGATCCCTTCGGTACGTTCCGTTTCTCCCCAACCTCATTTTTCCGTTAATTCAACAACGCCCGTCCAGTGTTCCGAATGTCCGTTCGCTTCCATGGCCGCGATCTTTTTTAAGTAGAATTCGGCCGGACCATCAGAGCCTCCCCGCATTTGCCGGGTGCGATTCATTGACTCGCGGGCCTCGCGGAATTCGGCACTCCCGAAGGCGCGCAGACCGGTCTCGAAAAGTTCAATCCAGCTCTTCTCTCCCGATTCACTATCACAGCGACAGAGCAATTCGTGGATGACTACGCTGCGCGTTTTGCCCGCGACCCGAAATTCACCGAGACGCCGGGTAATGAATTTATCTCCGAGCTGTGCTAGGACAGCGTCGGAAATCAAAATTTGTGTGCTGAGATATTTGTTTATCGACTCAAGGCGCGAGGCGAAGTTCACGGCGTCGCCGATCATCGTATAATCGAAGCGGAAAGATGAGCCGAGATTTCCGGCGAGGACTTTCCCGCTGTGAATCCCGATTCGGGTGCGCAACTTTTTCCCGCGCACCTCCAGTTCGGTAAGGCAACGTAAATCGCAAGCGGCTTCCGCTGCGCGGATGGCGTGGGCAGGCTCGTCAACCGGCGCGCCCCAGGCGGCGAACACCGCGTCACCGATGTACTTGATGATTGTACCTTTGTTCTCGAGAATACAGCGTGTCGTCTGACTGAAGTAGGCGGTGAGGATTTCTGATACTTCCGCGGGGTCGAGATTCTCGGAAAGGGTGGTGAAGTTCTCGAGGTCGGTAAAGATAACGGTGGCATCGACAAGTTTGCCGCCCGGTCTGAGGTCGAAATCGGAGTTGGCAATTTTATCCGCCATTTGCGGCGACAAATAAAATCCGAAGGCGCGCCGCAATTCTTTACGCCGCCGTGACTCGAGCAGGTATTGTGAGCCAACAGACCAAACCAGGCCCAATGGCATTTGGATCGCAGCGGGGATCAACCAATTGAACCAGACGCGTTCATTCCAGACAAACCACCAGGCAAAGGACGTGGTCGCGAGCGAGACACCGATAGCGGCGATGGCGGCCAGCCCGGGACGGAGCGCGCAAAGACCTGCCGCGAGCAGGCCCATGACTACAACTAAAGTGATTTCCCAGGTCGCCGGCATTCGGGTGAGCCATTCTCCCCGTAACAAATTAAGCAGGATGGTCGCGTGAACTTCGAGTCCAGGGGAAAACTGGCGATTCGATCTTGAGTAAGGCGTAGCGAAATCATCGCGTCGAGTGGCGAGATAACCGACGGCGGAGCGGCCACCTACGAGCACGATCTTATCTTTAAAATAGCCTGGCGGGACGCCGTCGGGGTCGAGCGCCTGGGCGAAATTGACGGACGAAAAAGTGTTTCGGGGACCATAGTAATTCACCCAGCGCCGCGCCGTGGGATCGCGCTCCTCACGCGTGACTTTTGCGCCCAGCACTTCTGCTGCTTTCCAGGTAGCGCTGGGGAAAGTGGCGATCCCGGAAAATAAGTGGCGCACACCATAATCGGGGTCCACTGGCTGGAAGTCCAGGAGGCCCCATCCCGCCGCCGCTTTGCGCAAGAGTTTGATTGGAGGGGAGACACGCTGCTGTCTCACGGTGCCCATGCTTTGGGCGGTGTCGAATGAAGCGCCCAGAATCGCTTTCCCATGGCGTTGAAGAGATTCTGCGAACGCTATGTCACTGGCCGGATCTGGCGCTGGCAGGTCGAAGACAATATCGTAAAACACGAGGCGCGCTTTGTCCTGAGTCAACCGGTCGAGCAGGCGCGTGTGCAGGGCGCGATTCCAAACATCGTCGAGCGGTTGATGCAACTGTTTCGCCGCCTCGTCATCCAGATAAACGAGCGCTACGTCATGCGTGTCCAGCGTTGCGCGCCAGAGAAAAGGCAAATCATAGCTGAGCCGGGTCAACGGTTCCGCGAAGGGGAAGGATAAGCAGGCGAGTCCTACAACAGTGGCGACGAGGCCGCCTGAGATAATGACGACTCCGCGCGCGAGATGTTTAACGTCGCGAAATCGCATCAGAAATTCAGTCGAATTCGAACCAGCAGCGTGCGATTCCGGGGAAGCTCGTTGTAATAATTGAGCGGATTGAGCTTGTAGTCCTTGTCAGTAAGATTGAGGAATCCAATCGTGAGGTCACCGAAGTTGCGCCGTAACCGGTAGCCGACATAAGCATTTAGTTGGAAGATATCATCCCCGGGTTCATCAGGTTTGTATCCCTCGTTATTTTGCCTGGCCCAGTAGCCCTCGATACTACCGAAGAAACCGCACGGATGATTGTAGAGCGCGAAAATTTGGCCCTGGTGGAGTGTCGCTTTCTGGCGGCTGTCAGCGAGCTTCGGCGCGACAGACTTGGGGACATCGTTAAAGATTGTCTGCAAGTCCGAGAACGCGACCTGATAT
>JBAQJG010000428.1:0-1975 GCA_049300145.1 Chthoniobacterales bacterium
CACCCCTGGTCATGAAAACGAGAGGCATCGTTTTGCACGGACTCGACTTTGACAAAGGCAGGGCCGCCGAGCACGGCACTCCACTGCGGTTGTCAATGTTCGACCCCATGGTTGATTCTCTTTCTATCACCGAAGGCAAGGACGTTGCCGGAATGGCGGAATAAACCCCGCGGATAAAACTGTGCCTGGCTGGCGCTGGTGTATCCCCTGATTGGAGCGAAAAGCCCGTGGAACAACTTATGCCTGATGCGCTGGCTCTTCGGTGATGAGGAGGCGATATGGGTAAGCTCATCGAGCGCTGCGCCGGCATTGACATCGGCAAGCGTTTTTTAGTGTGCTGCGTCATGACCGGGGCTGCTCACGAGGAGCCCCGCAGTGAAACGCGGCGCTTTGACACAACTGTCCCGGGTTTGAAGCGACTGCGGAACTGGCTTCACGAGGAGCGTGTGACGGATGTCGTGATGGAGAGCACGGGATCGTACTGGATTCCAGTTTTCAATCTACTGGAAGGCCATGTCACGGTCGTGCTGGCCAATCCTGAAGAGGTGAAGAATCGGAAGGGCCACAAGACCGATCGTAAAGATGCAGGGCACCTAGCGGACCTACTGCGGCACAATCACGTCAAGTCCAGTTACATTCCTGCCGAGCCGGTGCGTCAGCTCCGAGATCTTACTCGGCGTCGAGTGCAACTAACCCAAGACGCTACCCGCGAGCGGAACCGGGTGCAGAAGCTACTGGAACAAGTCAATGTCAAGATTGGCAGCGTGCTTACGGACGTGTTCGGTGTCTCTGGGCTCCACATGCTGTTGGCACTCCTGGACGGGCGGGCTGCGCCAGAGGAAATCGCTGGACTGGCACGCGGATCAGCCAAGCGTAAGACACCGCAACTGATCGAGGCTATCGAAGGCAATCGCATGAGCGATCATGTGCGATTCTTGATCCGCGGTTGTCTGCGTCACCTGGCCTGCTTAGAAGAGGAAGTGGAGGAACTCGACACCGAAATCCTCCGGCGCATGCAACTTTCTACGTTTCAGAAAGCCTTCACACTGTTACAAACCATTCCCGGAGTGGGCCAACTTTCGGCAGCCACGATCTTGGCAGAGACAGGGCCAGACCTGGACTCCTTTCCGACCATGGAACAGATGGCGAGTTGGGCGGGCTTGTGTCCAGGTAATCGGGAAAGTGCAGGCATTCAGAAAGGACCACAAACCACCCACGGCAACCCTTATCTGTGTACGGCTTTGGTGCAGTGTGCATGGGCGGCAACACGTAAGCGCGACTCTGTTTTTCGGTCCCGCTTTCAACGACTAGCACCAAGGCGTGGCGAGAAACGCGCGATTATCGCGGTGGCTCATCAGATGCTGATCATTCTTTACTGCATGCTGAAACGAGGTGTGCCATTTCTTGGCGCCGAACACGCACCCAAACAACGGCGGCGGGAACGTCGTGCTCACCATCACTTGCGATGCCTTAGGCGTCTCGGTTTCTCGGTGGACATCAGGCTGAGTTCCGAGTTCACCCCGCCCGACACAATCAGCCAGTAAGTGTTTTCGGAACAACCGGCATGAAGCAGAGAATGCAAAATTCTTACGAGTAAGGAGCAGCGATCCGCTCGGCCCCGAGTTTTGCGTCGGGTCCGCGAGGTGCGCGGCGAAGCGTAAACAGGGGAATAGGTGGGGTGGGCTATTGAGCTCCGAAAAGATGCAACCCGGACGCCGACGTCCTTGTAATGCGCGGAAGGCAACATGAGCGGGAGCGATAGCGCGAGCTCCCGCTCAGTCCGGCGTAGTCGAAGACCCCAGACACGCCTAGAAGCTTCATGCACGAGAACCGGGAGACCTCGGAGACACCTAGGCTCAACCAGGTCGCAGGTCGGCGGGCGAAGGCCAGTGCCACAAGGCCCGCGTGTACGTCTACGAGGAGTCACACAGCGGCATACTACCTATGAACCATTCGAACAAAGACGGAACATCGC
>JBAQJG010000429.1:0-1602 GCA_049300145.1 Chthoniobacterales bacterium
GCATGGACATGTTCGATTGCGTGTTGCCGACGCGCCTGGCACGAAATGGAACAGCATTTACCGCGGCAGGCACGATCAATTTGAAAAACGCCGAGTTCATTCTGGACAAGAATCCAATCGAAGAAAACTGCGCATGCCATGCGTGCCGTGAATTTTCGCGTGGCTACATTCGACACCTCATCAAGGCAGAAGAAATTCTTGGCCTTCGCCTGATCACGCTTCATAACTTGCATTCTTATTTGAATCTAATGAATCAGGCGCGCGCTGAAATCGAAAAGGGAACGTTCGATCAGTTTCGCAAAGCGTTTGCAGCTGAATATAAAACGCGAGAAGCGTTGACCGTCGACTGAGGTAGGGACTCAACGCGGCGTTCCGACGATTGACCTATTCTTTGCTGGCCGCCCTTCGTGCGGCGCGCAGATCCACGACGAACCGCTCATACTCGCGTTGCCGCGATTGCTCGTCCGGTTGTCGAAGAAGAGAGGACGGGTGCACTGTGGCGAGCACTCTCCGCGCAAGTTTCGATGATAAGACCTTTCCGCGTTCACGAGTAACACGGAATGATGCACCGAAAACCGTCTGCGCTGCCGTCGCGCCGAGACACACCAGCAACTTTGGCTTTACAAGGCGCAGCTCCGCTTCCAGCCACGGCCGACAGGCTGCGATTTCGCGCGAATTCGGTTTCTGATGAATCCGGCGCTTCCCACGGGGCTCCCATTTGAAGTGTTTCACCGCGTTCGTAATGTAAACTTCCTTGCGATCGATTCCGGCTTCTTCGAGTGCCTGGTCCATGATTTTTCCAGCGGGTCCAACGAAGGGTTTACCCTCCTGATCTTCGTAATCGCCCGGCTGTTCGCCGACCAGCATGATCGCCGCGTCTTTCCGGCCTTCGCCAAACACGGTTTGTGTAGCCCGCTCGTAGAGGCGACACGCTGTGCATTCGCGCGCCGCATCGCGCACCTCGGCCAAACTTGACATGTCCGGCGGTTGCGCTGGGTGCGCATATTCTTCAGTGCCCGTCGCCATCTTTCGATTATAAATCGCAACTGGCTTAGAATTTGTGTTTGTTTAACCAGATGATTCTGGAAACGTCCCGACTAATTCTGCGTCCGTTCCAAGCCGAAGACATCGGACGGCTCGCCGAACTAATGGCCAACCGCGATTTCATGCGCTTTTCGCTCGGCCCATACACGCCCGAGCAAACGCAGACCGTGCTGCAGAAATTCCTCTCATGGAACCAGGCTGGTTTGCCTTCGCAGTTTGCGGTCCTTTTTCGCGGAGACAACTACCTGATCGGGTATTGCGGTTTTCTTCATTGGCATCTCGACGGCGTAGATGAAATCGAGATCGGTTATCGACTTGACCCTGACAATTGGAACCACGGACTTGCGAGCGAGGCCGCCCAAGCTGTCCGTGATCACGCATTTCGCCACCTGAGATTATTCAAGGTTATTTCGTTGATTCGTCCCGACAACATCCCCTCGCGCCGCGTGGCTGAGAAAAACGGAATGAAACTGGAAAGGGAAACAGTTTTTCGCGGATTCCCTACGCAAGTTTTTGCGATCACTCGGGAGCAGTGGCTTGCGGAGCGCGGCGCTGGAT
>JBAQJG010000430.1:0-7086 GCA_049300145.1 Chthoniobacterales bacterium
ACAGTGGTCCGATTCAAGTTTTCGAGAAGGATTGGCAACCGGATTTAGCCGAAGAATTTAGACGCAATGCTACTGCTCCATTGCCGTTTGGATTCGGCTATCAATGGCAGCCAAGTCGCTCCGGTGTAATGATCGTCACACGAAAAGAAGCTCAGCTTGGTCAGGTCCCGGTCGACGCTTCGTCCGGTTAAGACTTGGTGGCGCCTACAAGTAAATATTGTTACGCACCAAGTTCAGGATTCCTATTTTGTTGCGAGCCGGTTCCAGAAACAAAAGGAGAGATGGCCGACGTTAAAAAAACGCTTTTTGCCAGGCGGCAGTTTTGCGATTAAATCGCGCGCTGACTTCGGCCCCATCCAAATGACGCCGCCGACCCGCTGGGATGGATCGTTCAGAAACCGTTGCCAGGATCGGTATTCGGAAAGGTGATTAATGACGTCTCGCTGCGCATAGTACGCGAACTGCGGGCCGTAATCGGGAAGAAAATTGCAAAGCACGCGCGTGCCTGGCGGGAAGTCCTTCCTGACCTCGTTCCCTAATTCGGGAATCAAGTTCGCTGGCTCCGGCGTTCGGTAATCTAGTATGCGAAATTGTTGCTGAAGCTTTTTGGTTTGAGTCACGCCGTGGATTCCAATGATGAGGAGAAGCAGACAGGCCGATACCTCTCCAACAAAGGCAAGGTCGTTCCTGAAAAACACGCCGTGGAGAAACGTAATGAGACGATCGATGGCTATTCCCGCCAGAATGGCCACCGGTGCGACAAAGTAGAACGAAATGTATTGATGGATGTAGGAATCATTTTGAAACACAGCTACGAAAATGGCGTCCATCACAAAGACGCAGACTGATGCGCGTAGAAGCCAGAGCGAACCTTCGTCTCGAAATCGGTCCCGCAACACGATGGCTGCTCCAGCGACAGCCACGACCCAATTAAGAACAAAAAAATGCGAAAGCAAAGAATTGAATACCCGAGATATCCACTGAAGTTCACTGAAGCGGTCGCTCCCACTGGAACCCAATCGGACGACGAAAGTGTGACGCAAATTCTCCCAAGCGTCAGGTCGTAACGACCGAATCCGGATCAAATAAAGCGCCGCGGAAAGAAGCGCTAAGATCAGCAACGTCCGCGCAAATCGTCGGCCTTCGCGCGAGTGGCCAAACCAACAGACGCACAGCGACACGACAAAGATGTACATCGCCCAATCCACCCAGAGCCCGACGAAAATCAGCCCGATGGCACAGTGCTTCCAACGCGATTCTCCCGACAGGTGCCAATATCTCAAGCACAGGAGCGAACAAGAATGAGCATTAAAACGCATGGCTCGAAATTGACCATCTGACCGTATCGGAGTTCCATCGGCAGCGAAGCAAACACGCTCGCACTCAACGTCGCCGTTCGACTCCCCGCACAACTGCGAACGAGCAACCAAAGCAGACCGACGCTGATCAGCGAGCACCCAATCGGCAAGAGGCGCGCCACCCACTCGTGTTCTCCAAAAACGGCAAACATTCCCGCGATCGCCAGATGTAGCAACGGAGGGTGATGCAAATAGTAACCCCATGCAGGGATCGGCAGCGGACCAAAATAGAAGCCGGACGATGCTCCCAAGGTCTGCGCAAACCCGGCACGCAGAATATTGTGCGCGGATTGTGACCAAACGGCGCCGTTAAAATCCAACGCAGTGATCCAGGGGCGATTAATGTTGGCTGAGAGAGCCGCGGTCAGCCAGATCAAAACAACTGCAAACAATGCGGTCCAGCCACGATGAGATAGAGCAAGCTTTTGATCTCGACCGTTTACAAGGGCTTGAACAGGCATCTCGTCACCCAGCGCAACTTGGCTAACGAATTGTGGCGGTGGAGTTCTCAGAATTTCGGCCGGCGGGATTTCGACCCATCCAGCTTCGTCAAAAAACCAAAGACTACGCCGCTCCACTTTTGCAAAAAGCGCATGCGCGGGAGAAAAGACGTCGGTGGGGATCGTAAGCTCGCCCGTGAAGCGATGGCCGCGATATTCCGCCAAACCAATACAGCGCCCACTCGCGACATCGCGCATCTCGGTTCGTCCAGGACGACCCGAAAGCTGAATGGTAATAGATCGCAACGCCTCAGCTCTGTCGTAGCCAAAAAATAAAAGACGAGGCACGCGATTGCCAAACGGTTTCACGGAAAGTTGTAAATTCAGCTGAAGCGTGCGGTTCCTCCTCGAAATCGATCGAATAGAACCATCAACAATTGTCGGCTGCGGTATTGAGATCCGAACAAATCGTTCGGGGCGGCGGGCGTAAGCGAGGAATCGACTGCGAGATAGTCTTAGTTGCGTCTCGTGACAGCTAATGGCTCGAATCTTGGCGACTATTTCTGCTTCTGATTGTCGAACTTGCTGTGCACGTGCGAAAAACGCGCCGCTGTGGCCATGGATCGTGTAGCTCCAAATGGATATTTGCTGATCGCGTCGGAAGAATTCGGACAGTACAATGCGCATGATGACGGCGAGCGAGTTGTGATCGGGATGCGTGTCGGCAACGGAAGGAATCAACAAATGAGTGGGCGCCCAGTCGCGAACAATTGCAGCGAACTGCTCGATTGTGGGCCAAGCATCGGACGTGAGTAAATTCGTCAGACCATGATCGGGCAACCCCAGAAAGCACACGTCGGAGGCGTCCACGCCCAACACTCGGAGTGCGGAGAGAGCTTCGTTGCGTCGAACCGCTCCCCACCGTTTATGATCGCTCGAATCTAATCGCCACTTTCGTTCGATCAGCCTTTGTGGCCACGGGTTGTTATCGCCATCGGTTGCGTAAACTATCCGAATGGCAGCGCCGGCGCACACGGCCCGTCGCAAAGCAACACCACAGCCAAGCGCTTCATCGTCCGGGTGCGGAGCGATCAGTAGCAGTCGCGAATTCGAATCAAACCCGAAAACCTCTTTACCGAACACCGCCTTCACGAAAGCAGCGAACCGCAAGAACGACAACTTCGATTGGCAAGTAGGCTTTTGTCAGTTGCCAAAAAGGGCATCAACCAAAGGTCCAAGCGCAGGGCGATGCTGGGCGCCTCAAAGTTATAAGTGGGCTCGGGAAGGTACAGCCGTAGTGTCAAACTACTCAGAAAACAGTTCGATCGCATCGATCAAGGATTCCGCGATTGACTCTTTCGAAATCCAGCGTTGCACCCCATCAGCCGCCTGCTCGTGATGTTCCGGTGCCAGTAGAAAGACTTGTGTCCCGTCGAGGCGTATCTTGATGAGGATCTCGAAGACGGATGTGTTCGCGCTGATCACAGCGTAATCCTGGGAGACTATTTCCGCGACGGTAGTGTCCTGCCGCGGCCGACGAATGGCTTGCAAGGCTGCGCCGACAGTGATCACTCCTGCGATTTCTTTTTCCTTCATCACCATGAAACAAGCGTCCGGAGGATACGAAGGCAAGGTGATCGCGAGTTCCGGCAAGGTCATGTCAGCCGGCAGCCTGACGATGCCGGCGTGGTTCAGTTCGCGAGCCGGTCTCATGTACTGGATATTGGCCTGCATCGCGCTGGGCATATGGTGACCGCGCCGCACCAATTTCAGCGTGTAGATACTTTCATTGGAAATCATTTTCCGCACACCGTATGCAATCGCCACCGTGATCGTCATTGGCACGATAACTCCGTAGTCGAGCGTCATTTCGAAAATCATAACGATCGCGGTAATCGCCGCCCCAGTAGTTCCGCCGACGATGCCGGCCATGCCGACCACGGCGAAGGCGGCCGGGCTGATGGTGATGCCTGGAAAAACATGCTGGAGCAAAATCCCGTAGGCGCCGCCAAGGGTTGCGCCAAGGAAAAGTGCAGGAGAAAAAACGCCGCCCGATGCTCCGGAACCGAGTGTGAGCGAAGTGGCGAAAAGTTTGAGCGCGAAAAGGAGTAGGAGCAGCCAGAAAGAAGTCAGTGTGCCGGAGAGGACCTGCTGAATTGTCGCGTAACCGACGCCTTCAATGTGATAGGCCCCGGTTTGAAGTAGGAGCACATACATGAGAATCCCGAGCAGGAGCATCCCGCTCGCATGGCGCAGGTAGGGATTTCGGATCTTAGCATTAAAGAAATCCTCGAAGGCATAAATCGATCGGATGTAAACGACCGACACGAGACCGATCACGAGACCCAGGCCAATGTACGCTAAAAGGAGGACGGGATGTGTCAGATGGAAATAACTGATCCGCAACTCCGGAATGGCGAAGGCCGGGTTCGGTCCAAAGAAATAGCGCCCGACATAACTCGCACTTGCAGTCGCAATCACGACCGGCACAAGGGTCCAGACACTGACTTCGTGAAGCAAGAGTTCCGCAGCAAAGAGGACTCCGCCAATCGGTGTGTTAAAGGTTGCGGCGATTCCCGCGCCGGCGCCGGCCGCAATCAACGTGGTGCGCTGCCACGCCGGAATGCGCAGCCATTGACCAACGCTTGAACCGAACGCCGAGCCAATTTGAATAATCGGACCCTCGCGACCGACCGATCCGCCGCTGCCAATCGAAAGAGCGGAGGCGAGCGATTTAATCACTGCAACGATCGGCCGAATGATGCTTTTCTGGTAATAGATCGCGTCCATTACTTCCGGCACGCCGTGGCCGCGCGCTTCCGGTGCGAAAGTCTGAACCAGCCAGGTCACACCCATGCCGCCGATTACTGGCACGAAAATAATTAGCGGTCCCCATGGACTTGGCGGCGTATGGACGTTGGATTCATACAAAAAGGATATCTTTCCCAGAAAGAACAGATTGTGAAAGAAGGCGATCATCCCGCGAAAGAGGAATGCGCCGAATCCGCCAACCAATCCGATAACCATCGCGAGCAGCCAAAAATGCAGAGGGGACAGCGCTCTCTCGGCAGGCCGACCTTTCCCTGGCCGAGATGACTCCACTGGAGATTGCGTGCGTTGTTTGGTCACTGCAGAAGACATTCTGTAATCACTAAGCCTTGCAGGCCGAAGCCGACCAGGCTTGTGCCACGTATGCCTCCGATTTTATCATTCGCCAACGAAATGACTTTTCTTTTGTTCGGACGAATCGGTTGGCGGCCAGGAACGATGTTGGATCGACGATTCTATTAGCGGTGATGCCGGTGACGGCTCGAAAGAACGTGTACATCGCGCAAAGCCAAGTAAGCGCATGCCATCGCGCAAAAGGGTCCGTCGGGAGCGTGAAATCGGCGAGCAGCCAGACCGCGCCGGCGGAAGCAGCCCCGCTCAGCTTCGCGATGATCTCTTCCAGCTGATCGCTTTGAAAGCAATCGAGAAAAAAGTGTGTTATCAAAAGGTTATAGCTCGCCTGCGGCGACCAACGCAGAACATCGCGTCGCAGGAAACGAACGTGCGGAAGCGATTCCGGACATTTCCGTTCGACGCGACGGCGAGCTATCCGCAACATTTCACGACTGGCATCGATGCAGTCGACGTCGATCTTTGGATGAGCGCGCAATAACTCGCAAAGAAACCGTCCGTTGCCTTCGCCAAGGATCAACGCACGTTTTGGCCGCGGGATTTTTCGGATCCAGAGTGTGCGTGCTCGTTGAAGTGTATTTCCGAACGCAAGCGTTTCGATCAAGCGATAATGCGGCGCGATGCGGTCGAAGCTCACAAGATTCTCCAGAGCGCTAGAAACATGAGTGGCGTGAGCAACACCAGATCGGCCAAAGCGCTGCGTTCGTCGCGGCAAATTCGGATCTTATCAAGCGCAATCAGCGCCATTGAGCTGGCGGCAATGCACGCTGCCATCGGCCAGGCGGCAACGTCGATCCAAACGAGAAAGATAGATCCGGCGATCAAGGTTGCCGCCAGAAATTTGCCCAATCGCAGTGCCGGACCGAATCGTGTAGCAATCGAATGTTTGTTTTGAATCCGGTCGATGTTGCGTTCCCAAGACGCGATACTGACGCAATTGGCGAAACACAGCAGTGCGAATAAACCGCCGGCGAGAAGTATTGTCGCCGGCATTACGAAGAGCCAAGAGCCAAGTCCGAGCAATGTGCCCGTCGAAAATAAAAAACCAATGATGGCTTCCTTGAACGGAACGACCGTCCAGATCTTGTCGCACGACCAATTGATCGTCAAATACGCGAGCACAATCGAACCAAGAAATATTCCGCGAAGGACAATGGCGCGGTCGAGAGTGAAACAAACGACGGCAGTATCGACGAAGCCGACAAGCAAGAGCAACGATAGCCAGAGGCCCCGGTTGCTAGCGCAAAATGTCTGGCGCGCAGAGCGGGGCCCTTTCGGTTGCAGCGAAAAGGAATCGACAAACCGATCGGCGAGATAGATCAGCCAGGTTGTCAAAAATAATGCGGCGATATTTCCATACGAAACGGTCAAATGAAAACAGCCTCCCAACAACAGAAGCCAGCTCACCGCCACAGCCGGGGCATCGAGTGACAAGAGATTGCCAAGCAACAACCAACGCTGCCCGGTCAGGTGAAGCGTGCGATCAAAGCCCGCGAACTCTATTGCAATCCTTGTTGGAACGGTCTTGGTCATTTCGCGATGTAATCCGCGCTTTTTCGATCAACCTGATGTGTAGTCAGGCAATTCGAACTCGTCTGTCAGGAACCGTCGCATTATCCAATTGCTCACGATTGGATTTGAAGCGAGACGGAGAACAACATTGCGCGCAAACAATCCGGTTCGAGTCTTGGGAGCAAAGCTGCCGGCATTTCGCCGGGCGGAGAACTGTTTGCGCTGTATCAAGTTGCGCAACCGGCACTCATATGAAGAGAAGGCAGCAGCATGATCGCCATTCGCTCTTTCTAATTCTCCGGCAAGGACGTACGCTCCGGCCATAGCTAATCCCGCGCCTTCACCTGCCAAAAGTGACGGAGCGTAAGCCGCATCGCCGACGAGGACGCTTAAGCCACTCGACCATGCCGTCATTTGGATTTGACTGATAGCGTCGAAATATAAATCGTTGCACCGCTCGACGTGATCAAAAATTTCCGCGATCTCGGTCCAACAGTCGCGTCCAAAGGTATTCCAGAGAACTTTTTTGATTCCTTCACGGTCGGGTTGTTCTTTGAACGGCTGCTCGCGACTAAACACAAAGAGAAAAGCAGTGC
>JBAQJG010000431.1:0-2610 GCA_049300145.1 Chthoniobacterales bacterium
TCGCAGGCCGGGCGGCGCCGACGCCCGAGGAAGTCGCCGCCGAGGCTCTCGACCTTGCCTTCTGGAACTCCGTCAAGGACAGCAATCGACATGAGGAGTTTCAGGCCTATCTGGAACAGCATCCGAACGGCCATTTCGCCGGACTCGCTCGGGCGCGCCTCTCTTCCTCAGATGTGGCATAGCGGGCATCGCCGGATCGACGGCTTTCCGCGCCGGGGTGATGAAGCGCCAGCGCTCGCGCGTGCACAGGGGGCCTACCGATCACCTTGGCGACCGATCCCCAGCGGCGAGCCGATTTTAACGATCGGCGCGGTTGGGGACAGCCAACAGATCGCCGCGCGCCAGAGCCACCCGGTTCGTGGCGCCATCACGGGTCCTGAAACAACAGGGGGCCGAATGGAACCGACACACCCATTGGTGACAGGGCCTCCCGAACCGCGGGGGTCCGCGATGCCCAAATCCGCTTCCGGCTCTCATAGGGTGGAGATCCATGCCTCCCATACTCCCCCGACCAGTCTCGGGTCCCTGGCCGTCGGTGTCGTTACCGTTGCAGCGCTGTATTTCGGACGAGAAGTCTTTGTTCCGATGGCCCTTGCGATCCTTCTGGGGTTTGCACTCGCGCCGCTTGTGCTCCTTCTGCGCCGTTGGCACTTGGGCCGTGTGCCTTCGGTAATTGCAGTTGTCGTCCTCGCCTTCCTGATGATCGTCGGGATCGGCGTATTCGTCGGCAACCAGCTTGCCCACCTGGCGGGGGAGCTTCCCGGATACCAAACCAACATTGCACAAAAGATCCGATCGCTTCGGGACACAACAACCAAGGGAGGCGTTGTCGACCGTACCCTCAGCGATGCTGAGCAATCTTAATAACGAGATCACGAAGCCAGAGGAAAAGGAAAGAGGCAGCGTAGGGAATCCCGTTGCCGCTCTGCCGCGCAACAACCAGCCGCAAGACCCGGTGCCAGTCGAGATACACCAACCCAATCCGTCGCCGTTCCTGCTCCTCCAGCAGTTCGCCCTACCCCTGCTTCAACCTTTTGCGACGGCTGGAATCGTCTTGGTTTTCGTAATCTTCTTCCTGCTGCAACGGGAAGATCTGCGAGATCGCTTCATTCGTCTCGCCGGGGCGGGAGATCTGAGGCGCACAACGGTGGCCATGGATGACGCCGCCAGCCGCCTCAGCCGTTACCTCCTGACGCAGACCGCGATCAACACGAGCTTTGGCGTGCTTGTCGGCACCGGGCTGTGGTTCATCGGCGTACCCCATCCGGTACTCTGGGGCATTCTCGGAATGCTGCTGCGCTTCGTGCCCTATATCGGCCCTGTTATCGCCGCCGCGCTTCCCGCGATCGTCGCGTTCGCCGTCGATCCCGGGTGGGCCATGCTGCTCTGGGCGGTGGCTCTGTTCCTCGTCGTCGAGCTCGCCATCGGGCAGGTGATCGAGCCCTGGCTGTACGGCCACAGTACCGGGCTTTCCGGCATCGCGGTTGTCATTGCCGCGGCTTTCTGGACACTGCTTTGGGGACCGGTTGGACTGCTACTATCAACGCCACTGACGATGTGCCTCGTTGTCCTCGGCCGGCATGTCGAGCGTTTACAGTTTCTCGAAGTGCTTCTCGGCGACCAGCCTGCACTGGCGCCAGAGGAAGCCTTTTACCAGCGCATGCTCGCCGGGGATCCCGACGAAGCAGCACACCAGGCCGAAGAGTTTCTTAAGGCCGAACCGCTGTCGACCTACTACGACGAAGTTGCGATCGGGGGGCTTACACTGGCTCAATTCGACGTGAATCGGGGTGCGCTGGGACACGAGCACCGGGTCCGGATCAAAGAGGCGGTCGATGGACTCATTGATAATCTTGCCGACTACGATCTCGGGTCTGTCCAGAAAGAGGAGGATAGCGGCGGGGTGGTAATACCGCCGGTTTTCATTCCAGAGGAACTCGCCTCCCTTTGGCGGGGAACCGCCGTCTTATGTGTTGCCGGCCGTGGATCGCTCGACGAGGCATCTGCGGCATTGCTGGCACAGCTTCTGCAAAAACACGGCATTGGTGCGCGTGTGGTGCCGTCCGAAGCAGTTTCGGTGCCGAACCTGTTCAGGCTCGACGTGACCGGCGTGCAGATGGCGTTTCTTTGCTATCTTGAGCCCGGCAGCTTCTCGAACCCGTGCTACCTCGTGCGGCGATTGCGGCGCAAGCTGCCCAAGGCGACTATTGTCGCCGGGTTCTGGACATTGAAAAAGAACGAGATCGAGGAGCGGAATGTAGTAACGCTCACGGGCGCTGACCTCGTCGCCGTGTCCCTACGACAAGCAGTCGAGCAGGTAATCGATGCCGTGCAAGCGGGCACTGACGGCTATCGGAACGCTGAGTACGGACCGCTCATTCCCCTGGCAGCAGCATCGTGACGCGAAGCAGGGGCTGCTTGTACCGATGCGCAACAAGTGAATTAGTCACTGGAGGTGCGGCATGACGATATTGGAAACACTGCAAACCGATCACCGCCAGGTCAAGGTACTCCTGGAAACCATCCTCTCGACGAACGATGCCATAAAGCGAGGCGACCTTTTCAAGCAGTTTAGAACCGAACTGACGGCGCATAGCCGGGCCGAGGAAA
>JBAQJG010000432.1:0-4278 GCA_049300145.1 Chthoniobacterales bacterium
TTTGCTGTTTCTCCTTGGCGTGCGCTGCCCGAATCTTTTTTGTGCCCTTCCAGCGTAGGGGAACTGCGGCATTGCCAGCCTCCCAGCGGTGTGATGTTTTCATGGACGGTACGCTTATGGAGGATGAGGATGAATTGCTTGGCCTTCGCGGTTTCCTGATCGATGCGCCGGAATTTGGCGACCTGCGCGGCCGGCGGGATGGGGCCATAATTATCGAAAACGGACGGATCTCCGCAACGGGCGATTATGATGATCTTCGCCGAAGGCAAAGGCCCAAACCTGTCCGCTGGATCGAGCGGGGCCCGGTGGCGATTTTCCCCGGGCTTATCGATTGCCATACACATCTGCCGCAATATTCCGCGGTCGCCCGAGGCGAGAGCGAACTGCTTCCGTGGCTGCGCCATCACATTTTTCCCGTCGAACGCGAGTTCACTGGGCCAAAGGCGCGGGCTGAGGCGCCGCAATTTTTTCACCAACTCGCTCGCCACGGCACCACCACCGCGATGGTTTATGCGGCGATTTTCGAAGACAGTTGCGAAATCGGCTTCGAAGCCGCCAAGCAAAGCGGATTGCGCGTTATCCTGGGTAAGACGATGATGGACCTTGGCTCTTATGGCCAGCTGCAACCGAAAAAGGTGCTCTCGGTCTCTTTGCTGCAAAGCGAACGGCTTTGTCGCAAATGGCACCGGACCGAAGAAGGCCGACTCGAATATGCCTTCAGTCCACGCTTTGCGGTTACCTGTTCGGAGAAATTGATGCGCAGCGCGGCGGAACTGGCTACGCGTTTCGATGCTTACCTGCAAACTCACCTCGCGGAAAATCGCGAGGAGATCGAAAAAGTTCATCACCTTTATATGGGTATCGGCGCGATCGATTATACTCATGTTTATGAACAGTGCGGAATGCTGACGCCGAAAACGATGCTCGGGCATTGCATCCATCTAAATCCGCGGGAAATCGCGGCGATCGCGGCAGCGCATTCAAGCGTTGCTCACTGCCCTACTTCGAATCTTTTTCTCGGTAGCGGCTTAATCAAGCTCGACCAACTCTTGAAAGCCGGCATCGCTATCGGACTCGGTTCCGACGTGGCGGCCGGACCTGAGCTCAACATGTGGCAGGTGATGCGTGCGGCCATCGATGTGCAGAAGGTGCGCGGAGCCTACGAAGCGAACCTGCGCTCGTTGCGCCCGACCGAAGCATTTTATCTCGCCACGCACGGCGGCGCCCGTGCTCTCGGCAAAGCCGACGCGATCGGGACACTCGATGTCGGAAAGGAGGCCGACCTGATTATTGTCGATCTTGCCGCCCTTGTTCCTTACCCGCAGAACCGCGAAACGCTGGGCGCATTGTCCACTGAAGACGTGCTCGCGCTCTGCGTCTACCGTGGGGGTCCGCACGCGAACCTGGAGACCTATGTGCGGGGAAAATGCGTTTACCCAGCGCCGAAGCTCGCTCCACTTTCATGAATTCGAATCCTGTCGATCCAATTGCCATCGCTATTCAAGAGGACATCGGTGAAGGCGATGTCACTACGGAGTTTTTTGTGCCGGCAGGTTTGCACGCCTCCGGCCAAATCATTGTGCGCGAAAAAGCCATTATCGCCGGTACGGAAACGGCCGCCGACGTTTTTCACCGGCTCGATCCCGCGATTCGCCCTCGAGTGATTCGAGCGGACAGCTCCGAAGTTGAGGCGGGTGATGTTATCATCGAGATCGAGGGCCTGGCGCGCTCAATCCTAAAAGCGGAGCGGGTAGCTCTGAATTTTCTCCAGCGGCTCTCCGGCATTGCCACGCTCACCCGCAAATTTGTTAATGCCGCAGACAATTCTCGCGTTCAAATCTTGGATACGCGAAAAACCACACCGGGGCTCCGTGCACTCGAAAAAGCAGCGGTGTTAGCGGGTGGCGGCGTTAATCACCGCTTCGGCCTTTATGACATGGTAATGGTGAAAGATAATCATCTGATCGCGGATTCAGGATTATCCACATTCGCCGAGACGGTTCGGCGGTTGCGCAAAGAACGGCCGGGCGTGCGCATTGAAGTCGAGGCGGATCATCTCGAACAAGTGCGCACATTTCTCGAAATAGACGAGGTCGATGTTATCCTGCTCGACAACATGAAGCGGACCGAGATGCGCGAGGCCGTGGCGCTGCGGAAAAATAAAGTGAAATTCGAGGCGAGCGGTGGCATCACCTTGAAAAACATCCGTCAAATTGCCGCCACCGGTGTGGATTACATTTCCGTCGGCGCACTCACTCACTCGGCCCCGGCGATAAATCTCTCGCTCGAGATCAGGAATGTCGCGCCTTGAGGCTGAAGCTCTCCGTCGTGCGGTGGGCGAATGCACGATCGGCCGCGAGATTGTCGTCCTTGAAAAAACCACGTCAACGAACGATGCGGTTCGGCAAATGGCCACGCCCAACACGAGAGAAGGATTGGTTCTTTTTGCGGAACATCAGACCGCGGGTCGCGGCCAACGCAACAACCGCTGGGAATCTGCCGCCCGTAAAGGACTTTGGTTCTCGATTTTGTTGCGCCCGATGATCGACATCAGCAAATCGGCGCGACTGACCGCGTGGACCGCGGAGACTGTTGCCAAAACAATCCAGCAGGAACTTGCTCTCGCAGCCGCCATCAAGTTGCCAAACGATGTTTGTGTCGAGGGAAAAAAAGTCGCCGGCATGCTGGTGGAAATGCGCGCTCAAGAACATGCGCCACACTTCGCCATCGCGGGAATCGGAATTAACGTGAATCAGACGCCGGAAGATTTTTCTGAAGAATTGCGACCGCACGCCATTTCCCTGGCCATCGCGCTGAATCGACAAGTGGACCGGCAGAAGTTTGCCGCCGCGCTTCTGCTTAATCTCGATCGGACTTATCGCGAAATTTTCGCTTCGCACGAGGGTGGATCGAGCAGTCTCTTGTCCGCCGTCGGACGGACTCGTCCAGTGGCGAGCTCGATGTCAAAAACCAGGCGGCGAAGTCGCATTAATTAACATCGCCCCCGAAAGCATTCGGGGCCAATCGACCTCGGCTCTACGCCGGAACTTTCGGCTGGTAAGTTTGCAAAGCGCGCAGCTTGGCCAGCGCCCGGCCGCTGTCGATTTGCTCACGCGCTAAGGCAATCCCGTCATTCAAATCGCGGGCCAGTCCGGCGACCACAAATCCGCTCGCGGCGTTGATCACGACCAGATCGCGCTTCGCTCCGGTTATTTCCCCAGCCAGAATCCCTTTCAGGTTGGCGGCATTTTCTTCCCGGCCGCCACCGCGCAACTCCGCGGGGGCGCGTCGCGCAATCCCGAGCCAATGTGCATCGAGAACCGCCGAGGTGATTTTGTTCTCCCGCAACTCTGCGATAGTGGTTGGGCCACAAATTGAAACGTCGTCTATCCCGACATTCTCTTCCACAAGTCCATGAACCACCCACGCGCGCTCCCGTCCCAGCTGGCGTAGCGCTTCCGCCAGCACCAGCGGGAAACGCGGCGAAAAAACGCCAATCAATTGCCGCCGGGGCCGCGCCGGGTTTAGGAGCGGGCCGAGCAGATTAAAAATCGTGCGCTTGTTCGTCCGCGCCAGACGCTCCCGGATTTGCGCGATCACACTAAACGCCGGGTGATATTGCCGGGCGAAAATAAATCCAAGTCCCAGGCGCTTGACGCATTCTTTTAACTCTTCTGGTCCCAGATGAATCGGAACGCCCAGTGCTTCGAGAACGTCGGCACTGCCGCAGAGCGATGTCACTCTACGATTACCATGCTTAACCACCACCGCCCCGCCCGCCGCCAGGACGAACGTGATCGTGGTCGAGACATTGAAGAAATTCCATCCAGTGCCACCGGTCCCGCAGACATCGACCATCGGTCCCGGCAAATCGGAAGGATCGATCATCGGATCGAGAGCGCGTCCCATGAGCGCACGCACAAACCCGACGATCTCATCCGAGCTTTCGCCCTTCTGATGCAGCGCCGTGAGAAACTCTACTTTCTTTTCGTCCTCAACTTCGTCCGAGAGCAAAAGCACTACCGCATGATCGATGTCGCTGCTCTGGAGATCGAGTCCGCTCCGCAGTTTTTCGATGAGCGATTTCATTCGTTCGTTCAAGCGATGAAGGGTTGAAGAGTTAAAGCGGCAGAAGCCATTTCGACTCAACCCTTCATCGCTTCAACCCCCATGTCGCGCAGCCAATCGCGATAGACTTGCGGCGAAATTTCGGACGGCTTGATCTCGCTGCGGCCTCCCCAAAAGACATTCGTATAGGAAACTGGGATGCCACTCGCT
>JBAQJG010000433.1:0-3800 GCA_049300145.1 Chthoniobacterales bacterium
CAACACGCTTCATCGTCGATAGCGGCGCGGGAACAACGGTTCTGGGAAAAGAAATCGCGGTCCGCGGCGGCGTGCTTCCAGGAGGTCTGCCGCTCGTCTCCGATACCGGTGATGGTCGCAGGGTGCACATCAGTAGCGGCGCTGTCAACGAGCTCGCCATTGGCGACTTTAAAATAACCAAAGCCCAGGTCGGCCTGGCGCCGGTATCCGGCGACGTTCTCAAGTCAAAAACCGCCGGCGAGGCGAACGCGGGACTTTTAGGCGAAGAATATCTCTCGTTCAATTTCGCAGTCATCGACATCGGCGGAATGAGCCTCTATCTGCGACACGCCGATGTGCGATAAGAAATGATGCCGCTGTTGTCGGCGCCATTCTGTCGATGGATCGGCTCCACGCTTTCGGGGGCGATCCACCCCGCAGATACGGAGTAGATGTCGATCTCATCCGCGAAAGAATCGTTGACCTTGCTCGCGGCAATCGAATACTTCGGCTGCATTTATGTCGATGCGGAAAATTTTGATCGCGATCGCGTGGCTGACCGTCATTACGCTCGCGCACGCATGGCTGAATCTGCATCTGTTCAATTCCAAACACGCGACCGCAGCCGATCAGAAGAAATTCCGGATCGGATTTCTGCCGGTCACCTGTCATCTCACTTGTCCGGCTACCGATTCATCAATAAAAGCTTCGCGAGCCGCAATCCCAAATTCTCGCCCGTCCGAATTCTACGCTGAGATTTCCGCCTGCACTCCGGTGCAGGCAATCAAGACATGCTTGTGGAAAACAGCTCGCCAAGTTCCACCCGCGCCCATTTGGCGAAACCTTGAGCAAAGAGTTTCGGATTGGTAGAATGCAATTTGAAACCGGGGATGAGACACCGGTGCGCGCGGTTCGTTTTGCCCAGCATTCGACGTTTGCGACGACGACGCGCAATCTCAGCAAAACGACGGTTGTAGGTTCGCATAAAACGAAAAATCGGGCCGATGCGCGTACCTGAAAATGGCGGAACCAGCAGAGCATTCTCGCCGTACCTAAATGGCCGGGACGCCACGCCCAAATAGTAAAGGCAAAGATCGAAGATCAGAGCAATGCTCATTAGATCGAATTCGCCCATGTATTCGTATTTATCTTTGTAAACGGCCTCGAACCAGCAACGATGAGATATCGCGAAATCGCGATTGTGCCGCTCAACTAACGCACTCATTGCTTCGCCTCTTCGCTGCGCACCGATCAGCGCTGCCGCACGTGATGTCGTGAATGAAATCCAATCCATACCTGGACTGTAAAATGGATCCATGAACGCGGCCGCATCGCCGACCAGAACAAAGCCGTCCCCGGCGAAAGTAGTGCTGTAATAAGCGAGATTTTTCCGCCAATGCACGTCTTCTTCGTCGAATTGCGCATCGATCAGGATCTCGCGGCCGACCGGATGTTTCATGAGAAAGGTTTTCAGCCGCTCGCCGATCTTTCCTCCGTCCTGGGGCCAATCGACTAGCCGTTGATCGAAGACAACGCCGACGCTGACGTCACCGCCCTTGAGTGGGATCCACCAGCTCCACCAGCCGTCGCCAATGACGTGATTCGTGGCCGTGTTGCGCGGGGAGTAAACAGAGCGCGACCACTGCGGATATTTTTCGGCGAGTTCGCGGCTGTCCCAATCTTTCACGCCTTTCCATCGCGACCACGCGGCTGCCGTTGGATGTTCCGTATTGGAAACCCACCAACCGTTTTTCCGCGCGAGAATCGCGGCCACACCCGATGCATCGACAATCCAGCGCGCGCGGACCGTTTTGTTTCCGTCGCCATTACGGAATGTGACCGATTGGTCGTTGCCGGATGAAAGTTGAACATCGGTAATGGTCGCGGGACGCACAAGCTGCGCGCCGGCGGCCGTCGCGCGGCGCAATACTTCTTCATCAAACGCGGCGCGATCCAGTTGATACGACGGCACACGAACCTGATAAAGCGGCCCGAGCTCGCTCGCCTCAGCCAGTGACCTAACGTCATCGTTCGTAAACCAAAAACGCAGCCCCTGTTTTGCGAGATGCGATTCGTTCAAATACTGCGTCAGCCCCAGGACGCGCCCCATGAAATAGGCGCTTACTTCTACGGTCGCCTCACCGACACGGCGCCCGAGTTTCGGTGACTTTTCGAGGATCAATATCCGAATGCCGAGATTGTGCCGCAGCAGTAGAGTCGCGGTGGCGCCGCCGGAAAGCGCGCCACCCATGATTACTACATCATAAGTGTCTGCGACTTCCGCCGAGCCGTTTTGTGTCTGGGCTTCCATGCCTCGAACTGATAGTTTTCCTGTTCCGTGCACACTACGTCAAGCGTGCGTTACCAGTTGTGCGGTTGGGTTCTCTTCCGCTAAAATCCGCGCTGGGTAAGCCGGTTCAATGAACAATCTGCATCTCGCCGTTCAGTTTTTCCTTCAGCTCGCCGTTATTCTCTTGTTCTGCCGGTTGGTAGGCGCCATTGCTTTGCGCCTCGGCCAGCCGCAAGTCGTAGCCGAAATGGTAGCCGGCGTGCTGCTCGGACCATCGCTTTTCGGTTTGCTCTGGCCGGAAGCGCAGCATTGGCTTTTCCCATGGGACGCCGCTCAGAAAATGCGCGACACCCAGAGCTACCTTTTTCCCGCGTCGCAACTCGGCCTCGCGCTTTACATGTTCGTCGTCGGAATGGAATTCCGCGTCGACATTGTGCAGCGCAAGCTGAAGAGCTCGATCGCTGTTTCCGTCGCCGGCATGGTGACACCTTTGCTGTTCGGCACCGCGCTGGCCTGGATTTTCTTTTATCAGACCGATCTGTTTCCCAAGAAGACTTCGCTGGCGGAGGCAATGCTCTTCCTAGGCGCGTCCATGTGCATCACCGCGTTTCCCGTGCTCGCGCGGATTATTCATTTCAAAAAACTCTTGGGCACGGCGATGGGTACAGTGGCGCTCGGTGCGGGAGCGATTGACGATGCGAGCGCGTGGTGCCTGCTCGCGGTCGTGCTTGCCAGCTTCGACAAGAACTGGAATCACGCACTGGCGAACATCGGTGGCGGCGCGGCCTACGTCGCTGTCACCTTGCTGGTGGTGCGTCCCCTTCTGGTCCGTGCCAAGACATGGCTCGTGAAGGACGGCACGCTCACTGATGCGGGGCTCGTCCTTGGACTTGTCCTCATGACACTTGGCGCCTTTTTCACCGATCTTATCGGACTGCACGCGGTCTTCGGCGCGTTTGTTATGGGCGCCGCGATGCCACGGGGCATCGTGGTTCGCGATCTCGTCGGACGCATTCAACCGCTAACCGTGGCGCTGTTACTTCCGCTCTTCTTCACTTACTCAGGTTTGAACACAAAGATTGGCCTGCTTAATTCCGGTTTCCTCTGGCTCATGTGCGGCGCGGTGTTAATCGCAGCCGTTATAGGCAAAGGCGTCGCGTGCTGGGTAGCTGCACGCGCCACCGGCATTCCGAATCGCGAAGCGCTCGGCATCGGCACGTTAATGAATGCGCGCGGGCTGATGGAGTTGATCATCATCAATATCGGACTCCAACGCGGCATTATTTCGGAAGGACTTTTCGCCACGCTCGTCATCATGGCGGTTGTCACAACGCTCATGACCTCGCCGCTCTTCGAACGGCTCGTGGGAAGCGGCACACATCAACCCGTTCCCGAGCCGGAGGCCGAAGAAGCAGGCGAACCCAAGTTTGGCCGATGACATGACCGCCTTCACATGCTCGTGTAGAAATTCGGAGACAACGTCTTCCCATTGGGGATTCCAAGCTCTTTGCCCGGTCCGCGACTAGCAAGC